>DALTWF010000025.1 GCA_029987235.1 Methanocorpusculum sp.
TTCTCAAGTAAAATTGTGTCCAATGCTTTGAGGGGGTGATTGGACAGGCTTTTTTCTTATCCACTGATAATACGAAAGATATAATGTCATAACAGATTGATATGTATATAATAATGGATATAATTATACCGGATGGGGCAGAGTCTTCGGATATGCAGATAGCATCTGCAGCGAAAAAGAGTTGGAAATTTACCACTGAGCGTGGAATTTTTTTCATGCTGTCAATGGCTCTTTCAGTACTAGTGCTCTTGATTTTCTATTATCCGCCGGCATTCATGTATTTGCAGTATTATTTATCAAATATACAAACTCCTCCTCTCCTCCTAAGTCAGCAGAGCATTAATGCATTCATATTGCTCGTTATTTTCGTTGTTCTTTTTGATATTTTTGCGGTCCTTATTTTCTACAAGGGATTTTTTGAAAAACTGCAGATAAAGGCATCTCGTAATGTCAAAATATGTGCAGCACTTGCAGCACTTGCAACTGATTTGATATTTGTCTGTTTTGCCTGCATGTCTCTGATTTATATTTCGTCTGCTGTTTCTATGGATTATCTGCCGTATCTTGGTATCGGCGCTTTATTTGGTGTGCTGGTCTTTTATGTTCTGTATCTATTTGCCCGGTATTTTATTGTACGTTTTCTGATTCCTGCAGTACAGAATGATGGACTGAAGGCAGTGATTATTTTCGGCATAACCAGTGCAATATGGGTTTTTATTCCTCTGCTGTCATTATATTACAAGAACATTAACAATGTTACCCTTGTTTTTGTTCTGCTGCTCGGGGTTGTATATGTAATTGGAACGGTGTATTTGTATTTCATTGCTCTTGCAGTATTTAAATCATCGTTTGCCGCATTTATTGTATGTCTTATCGGGTGGTTGTGTCTGTCATTTGCTGAAACGGTTTGTACCGCATTAAATGACAGTATTGGTTGTGCGGCTTTGCTTTATTCTCTGGTAATGCTTTGTCTTATGGCAGCAGGCGGTTATCTTGTTATACGGCTTACGAAAAAATTCAATCTGCCGGTGCAGAAAATATCCAAATGGATTCTGATTCTGGCAGTGGTTTTGATTGTGATATCTGCAGTTCCTGTCGCCGTTTATTTTATCTCATCTGCCGGAGATATTGCGCATGTTACAACGGCAACAGAGTTTACTGCTGACGAGTCGCTTCCGCATCCGAATATTTACTGGATTCATGGGGAAAGTATGTTAGATCCATATGTTGTGGAAAAATACTGGGGAAAGGATTCTGTCGATTTTGTGCAAAAACTTGAAGACAGAGGATTTGAATTTAATCATAATGCATATATTTCCGGAAAGTACAGCGGTTATACTCAGGCTTCTCTTTCCGGTTTGTTTGTACCTTCGTTATATGATGAAGAAAACTCACATGGAGGTTCAGGCAGTTCCGGTTTTGTCATGAATAATGCGTTAAAATATAACCATGAATTAATTAATGCACTGGATACTGCAGGTTATCAGACGACCAGTGATATGATGAAATCCAGTCTACGGTATATTCAGTCTCCTTCAAAAATACGTTACCTCTATGATGAAGATTCTATATACACGACACATCAGAGGGATGTATCTTTGTTGGATGAAATTCTCTATTATGATATGGAAATGGAAAAGGGATTTACTGCATACAGTGCCTACCCTCTCTATAAATTGCTTGCAGACCTGAAATTTGATGAAAAAATCGAAGATGTTTATGAGGCAACCATCAGTCTAAACAAAATGGTGAAAAATTCTTCAATTGCAGGATATGTGTCTGATGAAACTAAAGCCGCAATTCTTCCGGAAAACGACTGGCTTGCTCGTCATGGATACAGCAACATGATTGATATTTTATCCTATGCTCTGGATAATGGTGAATCACCCAGGATGATTTTTATTGATTGCAATTTATGTCATACCCCGTATTATGTGAGTGAGGACGGAAGTAAAATTAATGAAAATACTCTGGTGCAGAATTATTTCGGGCAGTATCAGTTTTCGGAAAAAGTTCTGCTGTATCTCGTTGATAGAATTCTGGAACAGGACCCGGATGCTGTAATTATTATTCAGGGTGATCATGGTCCGTATTTTGCTGATGAGAAAGAAAATGCAGGGTTCTTCCCTGATGGTACGAATGCGGATGAATACAAATATCGTGTTTTGTCTGCTTTCCGCATTCCGGAACAGTATAGAACAGATGAATATGCAAAACTATTTGATGACCCGCATAACATTGTGCGTTATCTCATAAATTCTTATGTGGGTCCGAGTTTTGATTATGTCCCGGCAAAAGAAACATGATTAACCCTATAGACTTACTTGCAGACGGGCTTCGTTATCTGATTGATCCTTGTTACTGGTTGACCGGAAACTGGTGGGCGGCTATTCTGCTGTTTACTTTACTTACCAAAATCATTCTTATGCCGATATCTCTGTGGTGTCAGATTAACAGCATAAAAATGGTTGCTTTAATGCCTCAGATAAACCGTATTAAGGCAAAGTATTTCGGAGATAAAGAGGCGATTGGTGAGGCACAGGTTGCATTATTTAAAAAAGAGCATTATCACGGGTTTTTAAGTATTGTTCCGTTAGTTATTCAATTAGTTATATTGATTGGGTTAATCAATACAATTTATCAGATAACCGGTGAAAACCCATCACTTGAAATTGGTCTGATTCCTTTTGAAACCGGCGGAATTACTTTGCTGATGCCAATTGCCGCAGGACTTGCTGCGGTCTGTTTAAGTATTGCACAGAATCATATTCATCCTCTGCAAAAAGAGCAGACCCGAGTTGAACAACTGTTTACAAATGGTATTTCTATTGGGATTTCATTAGTGCTCGGTATTTTTGTACCGCTTGGTGTCGGTTTTTACTGGGCTTGCAGCAACATCTTTTCAATCCTGGTTCAGGTTGCATGCAATTTCATTATCAAGCCGAAAAAACATATTGATTATCAGGCTCTTGAAGATAGCCGAAAAGAACTTGCAGCAATAGATTCGCTTGATTCGAAAAAATGGTATGTAAAAGATGAAAACCGCAAAAGAGAAAAGGCTGATTATAAAAAATTCTTCTCGGTTGCAAACAAGCATCTTGTATTTTATTCGGAAAACAGCGGGTATTATAAGTATTTTAAAAATGTTATCGAGTATCTGTTAGGTCATTCAAATATCATCATTCACTATGTTACAAATGACCCTGATGATCAGATTTTTTCAATTGCCGAAGAACAGCCAAGAATCAAACCATATTACATTGGTCAGAAGAGAATTATTACTCTGTTTATGAAAATGGATGCTGATATTGTAGTAATGACTACGCCTGATTTAGAGAAATATTATCTGAAACGCAGTTATGTCCGAAAAGATATCGAATACATTTTCATTGATCACGGACCGATGAGTATTCACATGTGTTACCGTGAGGGAGCACTGGATTATTTTGATACAGTTCTTTGTGTGGGTCAGCATCAGATTGATGAAATACGTGCAACCGAACGTGTGTACGGATTAAAGGAAAAAAAGCTTGTTCCGTGCGGTTATGGTCAGATTGACAGTTTACTTGCCGCATATGAAAAACAGGACAAAGAAATGCATGAAAAGAAAATCATTCTGGTTGCTCCTTCCTATCAGACAGACAATATTCTTGATTCATGTCTGGATGAGGTTGTGGACCAGCTTGGATGTGGTGAATATACACTTATCATTCGTCCGCATCCGCAATACATTAAGTTATTTCCGGGTAAAATCGAGGCTATGCTTAAGAAATATCAGAATAAACTATCAGAAACCTTTAAAATTGAAACAGATTTTTCCTCAAATGTAACAATATTTACGGCTGATTTGGTGATTACCGACTGGTCAGGTATCGCTTATGAATTCAGTTATACAACGAAAAAGCCGTCTTTATTTATTAATACAACTATGAAAGTAGTCAATCCGAATTATGAAAAAATAGGTCTTGTTCCTATTGATATTTCCCTCCGGGACAAAATCGGTGTGTCGGTGAATCCTGATAATTTATCATCTTTAAAGGAAACAGTGGAGTTGTTATTTAAAAAGCAGGATACTTACAGAACTGCAATTTATGAAATAATGCAGAAATATCTGTTTAATATCGGAGATAGCGGAAAATCTGCAGGAAATTATATCCTGCAGTCGGAAATTGAAAAACAGGCACATAAGGTGAACAAATGAAATTATTTACTATTGGTCCGGTTCAGATGTATCCGGAAATTCTGGATGAAAAAGGAGTACAGGTTCCGTATTTCCGAACAAATGAGTTTTCCCGGGTGGTATTTGAAACGGAAAAAATGCTTAAGGAACTTGTTGGTACTGCTGCTTCATCTAATATCATCTTTCTTACAGCATCAGGGACTGCTGCAATGGAAAGTACGGTTATCAATCTTTTTACTGCTTCTGACAAAATACTGGTTGTAAACGGTGGAACTTTCGGTCAGAGATTCTGTGATATCTGTAAATGTCATAAAATTCCATTTGAAGAAATAAAACTTGCATTTGGAGAAGTACTTATTGAAAAACATCTGCAAATGTATGACGGCAAAGGTTTTACCGGATTTCTGGTTAATCTTGATGAAACATCCACCGGACAGTTGTACAGTATTGACCTTATATCAGCTTTTTGTAAAAAGAACGGTTTGTGTCTTGTTGTTGATGCGATTTCAACATTTTTATGTGATCCGTATGAAATGGATAAGTATGGAATTGATGCAACTATTCTCAGTTCCCAAAAAGGATTGTGTCTTTCCCCCGGTATATCATTTGTAATATTAAATGAAAAAACGGTAAATGAGCGTGTCAGATGTAATTCTCCTCAGACACTGTATTTTAATTTTAATGAATATCTGGTAAATATAACCCGCGGTCAGACCCCGTTTACTCCTGCTGTGAGTATCATTTATGAATTGCATGCTATGATGAAAAAAATATTATTGTTCGGGCTCGAAAACTGGCTTGCGGAAATAGGCGTAAGAGCTGAATATTTCAGACAGAATATTTTGAATGCAGGTTTGAATATACCTGATTATCCCTTGTCCAATGCAGTTACTCCTGTTATTTTTAATCAGCCTGTTGCAGAAGAGGTATTTCATTATCTGAAAGATAAAAAAGAAATAATGGTGAATCCGAGTGGTGGAGAAATCGGTAAAAAGATGTTTCGTGTGTCTCATGTCGGTTGTCTTACCTTAGATGATTATGATTATCTTATTGATTCAATTTCCGAGGCAGTATTGTCCTGTTCCGGAAAGAGGTGCTGAAACAAGCGGTGAAGTTTCTCTTTACAACTGATTGATGATACAGGATAAATAATAAATTCTTTTCAAATCATATTTTTCTTTATCCAAGTGAGATAAGTAATATATTGTTTCAATGATAAATTTTAAATGAGATTATCGTGAGAGCAATATTAATGGCAGCCGGAGTCGGGAGCCGGATTTCCAGTTCTGTGTATAAACCAAAAAGTACTCTGGATATTGGCAATATCTCTATTATCAGACATACGGTTGAAATGCTTCTTTCCCATAATGTTAAAGTTGCTGTAGTTGTGGGTTATCGCCGGGAAGAAATTCATGCAGAACTGGCAGGTCTGGATGTTACTTATTTCTGGAATCCTTTTTACAGAGTAACTAATTCCATGGCTTCATTATGGTTTGCCCGGGATTTTATTTCTGATGAGGAGGATATAATTCTGGCAAATGCAGATGTATACTGGGGAAACACATTATATAATCTGATAACTTCTGATTCGCATTCAGCAGTAATGCTTACTGATGTTTCGCGCGCGAAAACCGGCGATTATCTTTTTAAACTTGACGGGGATAAAATAGTCAAGTTTGGTAAAAATCTGAGTATGGATGATAGGGACTGTGAGTATGTCGGCGTTGCAAAATTGTCCAAAGAATTTCTGCCGGAATTTACGAAACGGTTAAATTATCTCGTTGAGAATGATATGTATAATCTCTGGTGGGAAAATGTTCTTTATGAATATCTGGATGAAACGCCGGTCTATGTAAAGGATGTAAATGGAGAATTCTGGTCGGAAGTTGATTATATTGAAGATTATTACAGAATTCTCGAATATATGAAAATGAAAAATGGATGTGAGTAAAAATGAAAGTATGTAAAAAAACAGTAAGAATTCTCTGCGGTGCTGCAGTTCTTGGTTTAATTACTCTTATCAGCCCTGCAGCAGCTTATGTGGACCCTTCGGTAATGACGTATGCAATCCAGGCAGTTGCAGGTGTTGTTATCGTAGTTGGTGTCACTGTTGGTGTTGTCTGGCGGAGATTCAAGAATAAAGCAAAGAAGGCTTTAAAAATTGATGAATCTGGCAAAAAAGAACTGGAAGAGGATGTTGTTGCCGATTTCGATGAGAAAAAGAACTAATATTTTTTCGGATTTATTTTTATGTGACACTTGATATTTCAGATTATGCAATCGCTCCCGTCTTTAAATGAGAATAATTATCTGCGTATAATACATATTAATCTAAGTTAGTATATGAGAATCAGCGGAGACAGAATACATCTTGATGCAGAAAAGATTTCAACATTTTTCTCAACAAGAGCAACTAAATATGATTCCGGGAATCCTTATGTATCTGTTCTTTTTCAGGACAGGAATCCGGAACTTGCAGAAAAATGGAATGTAAAGGAAAAAGATCTCATTCTTCCATTGCTGAAACTCAATTTTAATTCAAGAATTCTTGATGTTGCATGCGGTATTGGAAGATGGGTTGACAATCTAAATAATACCTATGCTTATTATCTTGGTATTGATTCAACAGATGAATTAATTGCTATTGCATCACTCAGATATCATAATAAAATGAATACCGATTTCATTACAATATCTGCAGAGGAGTTTCCGGAGTATTTTTCAGACCGTAATCTAAAGAAATTCAACAGAATTATTGTATCCGGTTTATTTCAATATTTAAATGATGAAAACCTTCATGAATTTCTTCAGTCCCTTTTATTGATTACAGATGATGATTCTATCCTTTATTTTCTTACTGCAGTCTGTAATACCGGAAAAAGACTGACATTACAAAATATCTATTCAGAAGAGCTGAGTGACATATATAATGCAATTTATCGAACGCCCGAAGAATATCTTGAACTTTTTGATAAATTCTTTGGGGAAAAATACAAGGTAAGGTGGAATGAAGATGTGTTTAAATCTGATGAGAAAATTCATACCAGAGATGAAACATCTCAGCACTGCTGAGTATTAGAAAGTGTAGGGTAATTTCGGGATACTACATTTCAGGAGTATAACAAAAATGTTTATATATAATTAGTGAGTATATTACACTGATAAATTATGAAACTTGTTTCAAAGAAAGACAGCGCAGTATCTCCGGTTATCGGAACGATTCTGCTTGTTGCAATCACTGTCATCCTTGTGGCAATTATTGCAGCAGTTGTAATGCCTATGGTAAGCGGCACCACTGGTGCAGCAACAGTTGGAGTTCAGGTAGTTCCATCTGCAACTGCACAACAGGTTGATGTGACATTCACTGGCGGTGACTACGCAAAGATTACTGCTCTTAAACTTGGAGATCAGTCTGCTGCATCATTCAATGATATTTCTGGATCCACCGCACCTGTACTTGGTAAAAAATACACGTCATCTGGTGCTACTTACTCTGGTGTAAAGGATGTAATTCTTATCGCAACCATCAACGGCAACGATCAGATTATCTGGCAGGGTAAACTTACCTTCCCGGCTTCAACATAATTTAACCACCTAAAAAGATTCAAGTCCCCTATCGGGACTTACTTTTTTTGTATTGTTCTTTTGTTTTCTCTTTTATTCTCCTTAACAAACTGATACTATTCTTTGCTGTTTCTGTCATTAAATCTGATGCAGTAAGAGTTGTTACAGGAAGAAAATCAGTTTGAAACCCGCTGAAATAAAATAAAATTAAAAAAGAATAAAAAAAATTCCCGCCCTTATTTCTTCGAACCGGGCGCGGCAGTTACTTTTGTCACCGCATCAGCAAGTTCTTCAATCATCTCAACAGGGAAGGCCGCGACCATTTCCTCATCAGCAATACCGGAAAACTTGCGCGAACCGTCGCATCCGAGCGAAAAGTTCGGCCTGCCGGTTTTAATCACATAAGCCGTCGCATCAGAACATATTGACTGAATACCGGAAAACTCCGGATAATGTCTTCCGCCAAGCCGATAGAGACATGCCTGGGCAAGCTTTAACACCGCTAAAGGCTTTGCGAAGATAATAACCACGTTCGGCGCAAAATCCGCCTTTTCCAGCGGAGCATAAAGCGTTGCATACGTCTCCCTCGGCAGATTCGGCACAGAATCCATCGTACGCTTGCTTGATGCAAGCGACTCATATTTGCCGAGCTTGAAATAATGCTGACCTGATGCAAGAGCCGCACCCTTCTCACGCAGACCTAACGCCCATGCGCCTCCCCCGCACTGATGCTTTGCATCGGTTGCATAAAAGACCTTGCCCTCGCGTGCTAAAGAAACCATTCTGCAGTGACGCACCGTTTCCTCGATTTCAGCCATACCTGAAGGAATCTGCTCCGCATCGGTGACAATCCGCACCGCAACCGGAGATCCGCTGAGATTTAACGCGGTTTTCAAGGTTTCGGAAATCTTTGCAAAATCCGGGTCTGATTTCATAGTGTCCATGAAGAATAATATGCCGTACAGATATTAATAGATGAGGGTTTGAAATTTACCCGAACAAAGAAAGCCTTGTCTGCTTCGTCTTCCCGAGCGAAAGATACGGCAGCGCCCGCGTCATAATAACCCCGCAGGACTTTAAAACCCCGGTATTTTGCACATCCTCAGATTTCCGCCGCTGCACAATATTTCGGGCACCCGCTTCCCCGATTCCCGGAACACGCAGCAGCTCTTCGAATTTTGCTTTTGCAGGATTAACCGGCGCAAGATTTTCGGCAAGAAGCACCTTCGGGTCCGTATTCATCAAAAAACCCTCCTCATCAAAAACAGGTTCAGTCTCCCTCCGGGAATACCCGTAAACCCGGAGGAGAGCATCAACCTGATACCAGCGGTTAGCCCGCCAGAGCGGAGTGTTTACATGATGTTCAAGCGGCGTCCTTTCTACGGCATGGAAAGCAGAGTAATATACCCTTGCAGGGTTGTATTTTTCATAGGTCGTCATAACTGTCTTAAAAATCTCCGCATCGGTTTCATCAGCAGCACCCACAACAAACTGCGTGGAATGCGCCTTCGGCATAATCTCAGAAAGCCACTTATGCCGCGTCAGCAGGTCGTTTCTGTAATCCTTGACGCTTGCAAGCTCCGCAAGATGCGAAGCATCAGGTGCTTCAAGATTGATGCTTAACCGTGTCGCATATTTTGCCAGTTCAAGAATATCACTTCTGTTTGCACCCGGCAGGACTTTTAAGTGCAGATACCCGTTAAAACCCGCACCCCGGATAAGACGAGCGGTCTCAATCAGATTTTCCATACCGAGGTCTACATCTCCCCGCGGAATACCTGTGCTTAATAAAAGACCACCGACCTTATCCTGCCTGTGAAGTTCCAGAAATCCGTGCGCAAGTTCGGCAGGAGTGAAATTGATACCGCGGCAGCGAGTACAGACCTCACAGTACTTGCAATCAAAAGAACACGTTCCTTCAAGAAGAATCCGCATCGGATGACACTGATGTGTCTTTCCCTCATTGCGCCCTGTCTGGTCATAGAATGCACCCGCAGTTGCACGCTCGATTTTCTGCAACAGTTCCGACATACCCGTAAACAACTTGGATAAACGACTATATAAAGCCCCAACCGCGCGGTCCGAATCACTCGGCAAGGGTGTTCTCATTCAATAAGAGAGGGGTAAAAATGACTTGTATTATTTATACTTAACTGACTCATTTCTGCACGTTTTTTGAAACGGTCGACCGGGACTGAAACCAAAACCCCCTCCAGCAAAACAACATGTATTTCATAGATAAAAACCAATAAATACATTATGAATTGTATAGTAACCGGCGGAGCAGGTTTTATAGGCTCCCACCTTGTGGACCTTCTTCTTTCCCAGGGACACGAAGTAACCATAATCGATTCCATGGTCGCAGGCCGGCTCTGCAATGTTGAACACAACCTCCCCCGTGTTCGTTTTATAAGAGAAGACCTCCTAAATGACGGCTGGCAGGAATCCTTCAAAGGCGCAGACAGAGTTTACCATGTAGCAGCAGACCCCGATGTACGCGGTTCTGCACGCAAATCCTACGAAGTATTTGACAATAACGTAAATGCAACCGTGCGCGTACTTGAAGCAATGAAAGAATACGGCGTAAAAGAAATCGTCTTCACCTCAACAAGTACAGTCTACGGCGAAGCAAAACTCATCCCGACACCCGAAACCTATTCACCAATGCTCCCCATTTCCATCTACGGAGCAAGCAAACTTGCCTGTGAAGCAATGATTTCCTCCTACGCCGCAACATACGGCTGGAGAGCCTGGGTTTACCGGTTTGCAAACATTATCGGCCCCCGCAGCACCCATGGCGTAATCTACGACTTTGTCCGGAAACTGCGCCAAAACCCCGGAGAACTTGAAATTCTCGGCGACGGAAGCCAGTGCAAATCCTATCTTTCGGTAGAAAACTGCGTAAAAGCTATGGTGTTTGCCCCGGAGATTTCCCATAAAACCTTCAACTTCTTCAACATCGGCTCCGAAGACTGGGTATCTGTCAGACGGATTGCCGAGTTAATCGTAGAAGAAATGGGCTTAAAGGATGTTAAGTTCAACTTTACCGGCGGCGACCGCGGCTGGGTTGGAGACGTGCCGCAGATGCAGCTTTCGGTTGACAAGCTGAAGTCCCACGGCTGGACTCCGGGCATAACCTCGGAAGAAGCTGTGCGTCTTGCAATACGCGCAACCCTTGAGGAGTAATGCGCTATACCATCCCGCAACTCATTAACGGCCGGGAAAAGTCCTGCGGTGCGGTAATATGGCGACCGTGCGCAGGCGGTCATGAATTTTTGATGATACGGCACGGAAACCACTGGAGTTTCCCCAAAGGTCATATGGAAGGAAAAGAATCTGAAATCCAGACCGCACTGCGCGAAATCAAGGAAGAAACAAACCTTGACGTAGCCCTTGACTCGCGCTTCCGCGAGGTTGTAACCTACCGCACCAAACTCGGTCACTTTAAAGACGTGGTCTTCTTTATCGCCCAGCCGATTTACGGTCGTGAACGACCGCAGGTCGAAGAAATTCAGGCCCTCGGCTGGTTTACGTATGATGAAGCGCTGCCCCTTGTCACCTTTGCAACAGACAATGACGTATTGAATGCGGCCGAGCGCTACATCAACGCAAAATAACCCTTTTTTTACCTTCTGTTACAGTGAGAACATGCTCTTAGAATCTTCTAAATACTATTACATCAAATAAATATTCATCATGAATGATGCTGAGATTCTGATGAACCCCAATGAACTCGTACAGTTCCTGAAAAAAGCCCCGTCCTACTTTACAAAAGACGATATTATCCGCTACTGTGAAGAAAACGGCATAAAAATGGTCAACTTCCACTATGTCGGCGGCGACGGAAAATTAAAGACACTCAACTTCTCCATCTCCTCCAAAGAGTACCTTGACACAATCTTATCCGACGGAGAAAGAGTTGACGGTTCAAACATCTTCCCTGACTTTATCGAAGCAGGAAGTTCCGACCTTTACGTAATCCCGCGCTACAGCACGGCATTTCGCGACCCCTTCGCAGATGAAGACACCCCGACCGTTTCCATGCTCTGCTCATACTATGACAACACCGGAAAACCCCTTGCATCCGCACCGGAATACATCTTAAAACAGGCAGCAGACGCATTCAAAAAGAACACCGGCATGGAATACAAGTGTCTGGGTGAACTTGAATACTATGTCATTGCAGATGCAGAAGAAGACTATCCTGCAGTCGACCAGAAAGGATACCATGAATCAGGACCCTTCTGCAAATTCGAGTTCATCAGAACCGAAGCAATGATGATTGTAGCCAAAGCAGGCGGTCAGATTAAATACGGACACTCCGAAGTCGGCTGCTTCACCAAAGACGGCAAATACTATGAGCAGCATGAAATCGAATTCCTGCCGATGCCCCCGGTATTTGCAGTCGAGCAGCTTATCCTTGCAAAATGGGCACTTCGCCTTCTCGGATACAAATACGGAGTTACCATCTCATACGCACCGAAAATCACCGTCGGCAAAGCAGGTTCCGGTCTGCACTTCCACATGCTTGCAGAAAAGAACGGCAAAAATGTCATGGTTAAAGACGGTGTTTTATCAGACATCGCAAAGCGTATGATTGCGGGTATCCTTGAACTCGGTGACGCAGTAACCGCATTCGGAAACACTATCCCTACTTCCTACTTCAGACTTGTTCCCCACCAGGAAGCACCTACCTATATCTGCTGGGGAGACAGAAACCGCTCGGTTGTCGTCCGTGTACCGCTTGGATGGACAGGCAGCACTGATATGGCAGCAGAGGCAAACTTCGGTCTCCGCCGCAAGGCAGATAAAGCATCCAAGCAGACCTTTGAGTACCGTGTTGCAGACGGTTCAGCAGCAGTGTATGAAACTGTTGCCTGCCTGATTATCGGCGCAATGCATGGATTAACCATGGACCAGGACAAAGCCCTTGCCCTTGCAGACAAACTCTATGCATCCGGCAACATCTTCAGCCCGGAGTACAAGAAGTTCCTCAGCACCTTAAAGCAGCTGCCGACCTGCTGTGCCGAGTCTGCAAAAGTCCTTGATGCAAAGCGTGCATTCTTTGAAGAGGGTGAAATCTTCCCGGCAGGAGTTATCGACGCCCAGATTAAAAAACTGCAGGCATACAAGGATGACGGTCTCTCCGACAAGATTCTCGGCAACGATAAAGAGTTCGCAAAGTACGTGGAAAAATACATCCACATTGCATAAATGGGTTTTCTTGGTGACGTAGAACGGGCTTTGGGCGTCTGGTACAAAGACCCTGATGCAAAACCCCATGATACTGATGCAGTGGTGAAAATCGCGGTCCGGCAGTATGTCATTGACCGGCTGGGAAATGAGTTCACCTGTGCCGAGCGGGACTTTGTCATTGGCGAGCCGGATTTAATCGCCATGCGGGAATCCGATGATAAAAAGTTCAATCTCGTCACCTTATTCAGATCTCAGATGTTCTGCGGCGAGGACGGGGAAGCTTATCTTCCCTGGACCACCGAAGAGACGTATGCAAAACTGTGTGCATATGAAGCGGCCGAAGGGGAAAAAATAACGGTCGTTATCTGTCTGCACGGTTTTGCAGACCGTCCGGATTTTGTTTTTGCAGTGCCTTTGCGGGATGCAAAGCCTGATTTAAAAAAGAGTGTTCTTGCGAAGTACGAGAAGGGAAAAACAGGTCCGCTTTTATAATTTTACAGGTACAGGCAGGGTACAAGTCAGGGAACGTCTCAGAAAAGATGTTCCCTTTCTTTTTTTGAAACAGGGTACAAAGGGAACATCCAGGGAACAAGTAGGGAACATCTTTTTCGCTGTTTCCTTGCTTCTTTTTGCCTCAGACGCGATATTTCACAGGATTTTGGTGTAAAGGGAACATCTTTTTGAAAAGTCGGTCTCGCGTAGGGATGAGTAAAAAGAAGCCTAATTTGAGCGTATTTTTTCTCAGGTTATATTTTTGAGGACTTTTAGAAAAGATGTTCCCTTCATCCCTGAACCCGGCTTATCCGTGCATCCCCTTTAACTCTTTCACCCGGTCCCGCAGCTCAATCGCCCGCTCAAAATCAAGGGCTGCTGCTGCTGCCTGCATCTCGGACTCAAGCTGGATAATGAGATTTGGAATCTCCGACTTGGGCAGATGCTTAATGTCTTTGATGTCAACCTCTTTTTCCGGCACAGGCTTTGTAATCGTCTTTGGAATAATACCATGTTCTGCATTGTATGCAATCTGCATCTCACGTCTGCGTTTTGTTTCAGCCAGTGCCTCCTTTATCGAATCCGTCATATTGTCTGCATAAATCACCACATGCGAATCACTGTTCCGTGCAGCACGACCGATAATCTGAATCAGACTTCTTGTATTGCGCAGGAATCCTTCCTTGTCACCGTCTAAAATCCCGATAAATCCAACCTCGGGAATATCAAGACCTTCACGCAGAAGATTGATTCCCACAAGCACATCATAAATACCGAGCCGAAGCTGCCGGATTAACTCGGTGCGCTCAAGGGTTTTGATTTCCGAATGCAGGTACCGCGTCTTGATGCCGTTTGCAGCAAGATACTCGGTTAATTCTTCTGCAAGCCGCTTGGTAAGCGTGGTTACCAGAACTCTGTCACCCTTTGCAATCGTCTTACGTATTTCACCCTTTAAATCCTCTGTCTGCCCGGCTATAGGACGGATTTCAACCTCAGGGTCCACAAGACCCGTGGGTCTGATAATCTGCTCGACTGTCTCCCCGCAGTGCTTTAATTCATACTCGCCCGGCGTTGCCGAGACGAAAATCACATGCTTCAGGTATTTCTCAAACTCGGGGAATTTCAGCGGCCGGTTGTCAAACGTGCTCGGAAGGCGGAAACCGTATTCCACAAGCGGCTCTTTTCGCGACCGGTCTCCATTATACATACCCCTGACCTGCGGAAGCGACTGATGGCTTTCATCGATAACAAACAGGAAATCGTCCGGGAAATAATCAAGCAGACAGTACGGTTTTTCCCCCGGACGCCGGCGGTCAAAATGCCTCGAATAATTTTCAATGCCCTTGCAGGAACCGGTTTCTTCCATCATTTCAAGGTCATACTGTGTTCTCTGGCGAAGCCGGTGTTCGGCAAGGTCGTCCAAACGCCCTTCGGACAGGACCTCGTCAAGCTCTTTTCTGATGGAAGCCATAGCATCCCTTTGCTCCTCCTCGCTTGAAACGAAATGCCGGGCCGGATAGAAGTAGAAATAACTGTGCTCCTCAAGTACTTTGCCTGAATTTTTGTCAATCTCGGATATCCGGTCAACTTCATCCCCGAACAGTTCCACCCTGATAATATTGTTCATGTAGCCCGGAATAACGTCAATCGTATCACCTTTGACACGGAACCGGCCCGGCATTAACTCCGTGTCATTGCGCTCAAACAGGATGCCCACCAGTTTTTCAAGAATCTCACGGCGAGTGACGAGGTCTCCTTTACGCAGCTCAAAGCCAAGGTTTTTGAAATTATCAGGATTGCCGACGCTGTAAATGCAGGAAACGGATGAAACAATAATCGTATCAGGATTGGTTAACACACTTGCCGTAGCCGCAAGACGCATCATCTCTATCTTCGGATTGATGTCAGCGTCTTTTTCGATATACATATCCTTTTTCGGAATGTAACTTTCCGGCTGATAATAATCATAGTACGAAATGAAATACTCTACATGATTTTCCGGAAAGAACTCCCTGAATTCATTGTACAACTGAGCGGCAAGGGTTTTATTGTGGGCTAACACCAGCACGGGCTTCTGGTATTTCTGAATGACGTTTGCAATCGTAAACGTCTTACCCGAACCGGTTACACCTAAAAGCGTCTGAAAACGCTTACCTTCTTCAAGTCCCTCGCAGAGCTGATTAATTGCATCCGGCTGGGAACCTTTCGGTGCGTAAGGGGCTTTCAGTCTGAATTCCATTTAGAAATCATCAAAGTCTGCGTCGTCTTCCTCTTCAGCAAGGAATGCGGTTTCATACACTTCGGTCATGTATTTGATGAAATAGGTAATTACCGGAATCATCACAAAGACATAGATTAAAAGCAGTACAACACCACCTGCAAAGGTAGTTATTGCCTGTGCTATCAGTACAAATACCACACTGATTAACAGGAAGAGAATCGACATGATAACAAGAGATAAAATGTAATCATACCAGCCGATTCTGCTGATGATAGCAGCCATCTTTCTGAATTTAATTGCTTCGCCAAGCGACCCCGCACGCGCAACATGTACAAGTGCAACAATTGCAAACAGACTTACGAAGATGAAGGTAATGAACTCAACCGCAATAAAGATAAAAAGCATTGCCCCTGATACAAGGTCTTCAAAGGTGAAAATAAATCCGGATACCGGTTTGTAGGTAAGTGCCCCCGGGAATACATGCAGCAGAAGAATCAGGTAAAGGAGAGATATGATAATAAGCGGCAGCGCATAACAGAACAGGACAATATTTACGCGCCAGCCGGAGAAGAACAGACCAAATACGTTCTCCGTTGAAGGCATCTCGTTTCCGGTCTTGAAGATACGGTATGCGTACCCCTGAATAAGCGGTACGAAAATGACACACAAAATACCGATTATTAGCGAACAGAAGTCAAGAAGACCTGAGATATTTCCTTCGGTAAAGCCGAGAGAATCGTTTATCAGAATATTGCATAATACCGGCAGAAGAATTAACTGAAACAGTATTTTTGAAATAATAAATCCCAGTATGCCGGGCACTATTGCAAAGAGGAAGAGTTTAATCCATCGCTGCAGGCAGTTTATCCCGATAAAACCCTTGCGGGTAAACTGAAGTGCTTCGTTTATAATTTCTGAATGTTCCATTTCCGTATCCTGTTAGTATTGTAGTATAGTACTATTTTATTCTTCATTCATATAAAGCATTACTCAAACGGCCTTCCAGAGGAACTTGTCTGAGTGCAGCCCCTTCTTCTTCTGACCGGCAGGAATTGTCTCCAAATCGTCAACCACACTGCGCATGGCAGAACTTGCGGTGTCTGCATGGTGCACAAGCCAGGCTTCAGCGGTAAGCGGGATTACATCACCGTACGTTCCGTGATGCGACTGGATAATATGGCGGATCTGCATTAACTGGTCTTCGGTAATGAGATTTTTGTACTCTTCGATGTACATTATGCCCATGGTAAGATGTTCGACAAGGTTGTAGGTATCGTTTGGAACGTAGCCTGCCTGTGTTTTATCAAAGCAGAATATTTTGCCTATGTCATGCAGAACCGCGCCTGCAATAACCATGTCGCGCGAAATCTTGGTCCGCTGCATGTTGTCAACCATTGCCAAAGCAATACGGGCGGTTTCAAGCGAATGTTCGCACAGACCGCCGGTATATTCATGGTGGCGGCGGATTGCAGCGGGACATTCGTAAAACCGGTTGTCAAGCAGGCAGGCGACAAACATTTTGAGACCCGGATTCGTTATGGATGCAACGATTTTCTGGATTTCAAGGGCGTTTCCTTTAATGTCTGCCGGGGTGTAGATATATTCTATCAGTTCTCCTGCACCAAGGAACGCAGGTCCTGCCAAAACAGCGTCAAGCGATTTTTTTGCGTCAGAGAAGACATATAACTCTCCGTTCGGAGGAATAACTGCTTTTCCGATAATGCGGTAAACGGACCCGGTCTTTATCGAACGGGCAGCGGCGGGTGCGTTTTCTCCGTACAATTTTGCCTCGGTGAAACCGGTTTTGTCTGCGATTGTCAGGTGAATATACTGTTCTCCGTGTTTTGCGCGTAAATCGGCTCTTTTTATCAGAAATAAGGAGTCTACTTCTGTTCCTTCTGCAATGTCTTTTACATAGATTTTTTCGGTCATGTTACCATTCCACTTCCATTACTGCTTTTTCTTCTTCTTTTAGTTCGGTCTGTTCTGTTTTCGGTACAAAGGCATACTTTTCTTCCGGCAGGTAATTGTCATACAATGCGCATTTGTCAAGCACATCGATAAATTCCCGCAGATAAAGGCGCGGTACAACGTCTACGCGGCCCCCGAATCTGCCGGTGACTTTTTCTATCATCGAGCGGATAAACTTCGGTGTAACGCGGTTTTTGTCGATTTCTCCGTATGCTTCTGCATAAATTTCCATTACCTTTGCTGAAACAAGAGCGAGTTTGTCTGCACTGAATTTAGATAAAACAATCTGTGTCTGCATGGGGTTTGCAAATCCGTCGTCTGATATAATACCAATCCGGTCATAAAGAGGCGGAAGCGAACGCATGCCGCGGGAACTGTCAAAGAATGCAGGCGTTCCTGCAAAGAGGAAAAAGCAGTTCGGCAGTTCGTTTTTGTCTATCATATCAACCATCTGGCGCAGATTGATAAAGCCCTTTTCCCGAAGAGGGCGGGAAAAGGCCTGTATGGTTTCCACTTCGTCAAAGGTGACTAAAAGGCCGGAGTATCCTGCCTGAACCATGATATAAACCAGACCGCGCAGATAAAGCAGGGCGTCAGTTTCCGAAACGCCGCCTTTTATCCCCGCTTGTGCCTTAAAATTGCGGCCGACTGTTGCATCGCCGCAAATCCAGCCGATTGCGGCCTGTGCTGTTGCAAAATCGCCTTTGATGTTTGCGGCGTAATAGGTGCGAAGCGCTGCAGCAAGACCGGAACTCATACCTGATACACGTTCAAGAACGGATTCTATCTCTTTTTCAGTGAGATTTGTCAGTTCCGGTGAATCCTCGGAAATGCCGGTACTTATCAGCCGGTCTTCAATACCGTAAATCCAGGTGTCTATGATGCTTTTTAAGGCATGTTCCTCGGTTGCGGTGGAAAGTCCGGTGCAGATTTTTGCATAGACTGACTGCAGTTTGTGCAGCGGGGTATCAGGAGATATTACCACATGAGATATGACAAATTTTTCACGTATGCCGATTTCGGATGCACGTGAAATAAGGAAGGTTTTTCCTGAACCATAGTCTCCTCGGACGAATTTGCAGTCGGCGTGACCTGCTGCAGCAAAGGAAAGTTGTGATGCTATCACATGTTCTTCTGCATTGAGACCGACTGCGAGCCGCGACAGCCCTGATTTTGGAACAGTGCCGCGGCGAAGCGCATTTATTATCGCCGTTGACTCAAGTTTGCGTTCATCACGCGGATTAACTGCCGATATAACCATAAATTTCTCCGCGGTCGCCGACACCGCGTTTTTCAATCAGGGATACACCCATTTCAGCCGTTTTTGCAAGAACCGCGTTCATGATGCCCGTTACACGACGGGTGTCTAAAACACTGCGCAAATCCATCTCGGTTGCTTCGCGGTGTTCTTTGATAAAAGCAATGGCTTTTTGTTCGCGTTCGTCAAACTCGGTCATATCAAGTTCAACCGAATCCGAAGATCCGGTATTTTCTGCGGACGGGGATTCGCTTTCCGAATCCACCAGAACCGGACGCTCGACCAACGCACGTCCCTTTGCCCGGGCAAGAACATCGGTAAAGTCCTGCACGGTGATTTTTTCCGGATAGCAGGGAAGCATATCGATTCCCGCAAGGCAGTACCATTTGCACTCCTCATAGTCCTGACGCTCAAGTGCGTCAAGTCCGGAGTACAGATAGCCGGCGCAGAGCATTTCTTTTCCTGAGGATGAGAGGTGAACCGAGACCTGTGCGAGTTTTTTGAGGACCAGCTCTTTTGCACGCGTCAGCTGATACAGACCTTCTTTTCCGTTTAAGACGGTGTCTGCAATCCGCTCCACTTCGGCCGCATCAGAGGTGTTTGTGGTCATGTAACGGATTACCGTTTCACATTCGCGAATCTGTCCAGCACGTTTCAGGAAACGTGCATAGACAAGACCCCCTCTGATATAGTCCGCACGGTATGCCCGGTAAAACCAGTCTTTTGCCTGCGACAAGGCACCTGCCGCCTCGTAAGCTTCCGCAATTTTTACGAGGCACACGGGTGTCTGGTACGGGGAAAGAATAACGCTGATGATTCCCGCGACTTCCTCTTTTGAGCGGACGGCTGACAAAAATGCTGCAAACCGGTCAATGACCAGTTCTGCAATATCGAAATCAACCGGGTCTGCCGAGCAGATTTCAGTAATAAGCCGGCGGTAAATGAGATTTGCACCTTCACCGTTGTCGAGACGTGATTCAAGTTCCGCCTCAAGCATTCTGAAGACCGGGTCATTACTGGTCTTTAAAAGTTCGGCAAGTTCGTATTTTGCCGCGTCATAGTTTCCGAGCAGTTTTTCAAGCAGAATAAAGGAGAAACGGATCGCGCTTACGTTTTCATCGGTAATGTTTTCCTCTTCGAAACTGTCGAGGGCCGAGCGGTAGGCGCTTTCTGCTGCTTCGGTGTCTAAAGCACCGAGTGCTTCAAGGTCAAGTCTGAGATATGCGGTGTCTTTTGTTGCCTGCCAGGCGGGAAGGGCAACGTTTAATGCCTTCTGGTAGTCTTTTGATGCTATCAGCGCTTCGATAAACTCTTTGTTCCAGCCGACCTCGCCGAAATTTGCGACATGAAGCGCCACTGCTTCGCCCGGTTCACCGATTTCGGTCAGTGTATGCATCAGAAGCCGGATATCGTCTGCATTGTTTTCCAGTCTGACGAGTGCGCGAAGCGGGGGAATTGCTGCACGGAGGTCTTTTCTTTTTAACAGGGAGTTTGCATAGCCGCGGAGGGCTGCTTTATTTTCAGGGTCGCGGACAAGTGCTGCTGCATACTCTTCAAGGGCTTTTCCCTGCCGGTTCTGTTTTTCGTAGACTGCAGCAAGGTAACCGTGAAGGTATGAAGAGTCCGGCATGGACTTTATGAGGTCGGAAAGGAGGTATTCTGCTGTCTCCAGATTTCCGGTCTCGGTATAACTCCGTGCAGCAAGAAGGAGGAGTGCCGGATTATCTGTTCCTGAAACAAAGCTGATGACGTCTTCGTATTTTCCCGCATTGAATAGTTCCATTGCGGCGCTTATGGATTTTGCGGTATCTTCGGGGCTTTCCATATTTTCAGAGGAGGGAGAGAATGGCTTTTGCGAAGGGGTCGGCGTCGAACGGACCTTTTGCGGTGACAATATTTCCGTCGGTGACTACGTTTTTGTCGACATATTCTGCTTTGCCGCGGGCAAGACCTAATTTGGTTGCGGGGGAGGGAAAACCCGTTGCCTTCTTTCCTTCAAGAAGACCTGCTTCTGCAAGGACTACGGTGGCAAGGCAGATTGCTGCTGCGAATTTTTTCGTATCTCCGATGACTTTGGTGATTTCCACAAGTCTTTCGCTGGTCCAGAGTTCATCCTGGCAGCCGATTCCGCTTGCGATAATGATTCCGTCATAGTCGGCCGGGTTTACTTCATCAAGAGTTATGTCAGACTGAACAATGTCACCGTGCATTCCGTAACAGTCTCCTTTGCGGGTGGATGCGGTTACTATTGTGTGTCCGGCATCTTCAAGGATTTTTTTCGGAACAGAGTATTCCATGTCCATAAATCTGTCAGCTGCGATTACCAGGAGTATTTTCATAATGATTATACTATTTGGTTTTGCTAGGTGATGAACTCTTTGGATGGAAAGGGCATTGCACGAAAAAAAGTTTGGTTCGGAGTATCGACCTTAACTCACCGATTCTAATATCTTTCCGAACGCCGGCACGAAATCCTTCTTCCGTGACACAACACCGGACAGAAGCATCGGCTTGTCCCAGTGCATGGCAGCAGAGAGTTTTGCATCGCCTGCTGCAAACATCACAGAACCCATGTCATTGACACTTGTGTACAGCGAAATATAGACATCCGGTGCATTTGCCCCGGTAAGTTTCTCATGCAGCGCTGTATAAATTGCTTCACTGTTATTATATGCATACTCAAAGGAGGGTATAAGAACCTGTGCGATAACAATGCGCCGTGAGCACAGGTTAAACTCTTTTGTATCGCGCTCCAGAAGTTCGCTCTGGGAAACGCCGGTAAGAGACATGCCTTCAAAAATTAACTCCTCCGCATATTTTACCGGGTCAACTTCAGCGATTTCTGCAAGGTATGCTGCTACCGTTTTGTCGGTCCCGGTCGTTGTCGACATCCGCAGACCAAGTGTATCTGAGAGGATTCCAGAAAGAAGCACACCTGCGATACTCTTTTCAGGCTGAATCCCAGCATCCATAAACCGCTTTGCAATAATTGTGCAGGTGGAACCGAGCGGCTCTAAATCGAATCTGATTGGCTGAAGAGTTGACATTGCACCAAGCCGGTGATGGTCAACAATTTCCACGATATCCGCAGACTCAACACCTTTTACTGCCTGGCTGTATTCATTATGGTCAAGAAGAATAACCGACTTTGCAATATCGTTAAGAAGTGTGTTGCGCGAAATCGAACCGAGGAATTTGCCGTTCTTGTCAACAACACAGGCAGCCCGGTATTTGGAATTTAAGACAAGCTGTTTTACAACCTCCATTGAATCGGTGCCGTGCACAATAGCCATGTCAGTTGTCATCAGATTTTCCGCAGGCAGCGTCAGATGAATCATATTTGCAACACCGAATGCATCGATATCTGTTGAAATAATGCACACACCTTTCTCATTTCCGAGTTTGATAACACGGTCTCCTACCGGTGCTGAATCTGCAATAATCAGAGCTGCAATTCCTGCGGACAGCAGTGCAATCTGTGTCGGTTCATCATCACCAACAATCGCAATATCTTTGCTTGTGATGCGGGATAAAATCACATGCAGCGCATCGATTGAGATATAGACAGAACCTTCCAGAATTTCAGGTCCATGGACAATTATTCTGCCCGATAATATCCGTGCAAGTGTCTCGACATGGACAGGGGAAATAGACAGGGCTTCCATTTTGCGGTTCAGCATAAATGCGCGTGCAAGACCGTGTTCACTGACAAGGCCGATGAGTTTTCCGTTTTCATCGGTAATCGGCAGGTTTCGCAGATTGTTTTTGTCCATTTTGTCGATGACGTCAAAGGTTGGTGTCCGCGCAGTTGCGTATTCAGTATGCAGCGACGGAAGGTCGGAAACCGATGGTTCAAGGTCTACGACAAGCGACGGGCTTTCGACGCCGAATCTGGCAAGGGCGAATTTCGTTTCCGCATTCAGTTCTCCGCAGCGCGCGGGGATGTAGGTTTCTTTTCCCGATGCGTTCAAAAACGCGGAATAGCCGATACAACTGCAAATGGAGTCTGTATCGGGGTGTTTGTGTCCTATGATGTAAATATTTTTCACGTATAACTCCCTGAAAACAGGTTTTATTTCTATCATATTTGTTCTGAAAGATGATATGTTTATCCCAGACTGCCAATACCATTAAGTCATCCTGCGTCCTATAATTTAGGACAATGCATAAAGAAGAGTTACTTGAGCTTCATCAGATATTTTTCGATATTAAGGAATACTACAAGTCAATCAATCCCGACCTTAAATTCCAGGAGTATGAAGCATTAAATATCAAGCCTGACATGATAAACAAGAGCAAACTTGAGCACAAGTATGCTATTTTTGTTCTCGGTTCCGAGATTGCGACTGCAATGAAAGAGATTGAGACCATTTCCTCCCGCGGTATCCCCCAGAGAATGAAGGATCTCGCAGAGCGTACCTTAAAGGAAATGGAAGCGGAAAGAAACGGAAATTAAATTCCGTTCTGAATATTTTTTTATCTCTTTTTATCCTGATTAATCCGGGAGCCTGTCCAATCGATAACCCCAGTATTTAAACATATCTCCAAAATTAACTTTTGGTGGGGGGAATCCACATTTTTTTGCAAACATCTGCAAACTGAGGTATCGATGAGTATATATACT
>DALTWF010000026.1 GCA_029987235.1 Methanocorpusculum sp.
ATTTGGAGTCAAAGTATATATACTCATCGATACCTCAGTTTACAGAAGTTTGCAAAAAAAATGTGGATTCCCCCCCCCCAAAAGTTAATTTTGGAGATATGTTTAAATACTGGGGTTATCGATTGGACAGGCTCGATAAACTCTGAAGAGTGTTTCTTGACAGACAGCCGGACACAGACATTTGGACAGAATCATTGTGAATACATTATTTAAAACATCAATGTTCAGATTCATCATCCAGCATCAAAGACAACCATAACAAATCTGAATAAATAAAAAAAATAAAAAAAAAATTACAGAATACTGCACCGCGACTCTTCTAAAATCTTGATATCATTAATCCCCCAAAGCCTCTGGGAACGCGCCGTCTTCTCGATACCAAGCTCAGAATCCAGATTCACATCAATAAGATATGCATCAAGCTGCTCAGCCCCCATACGGCTTGCCGCAACCGCACGGTGATGACCGTCAATCAGAATAAGCTTACCCGCACGCCTGACCACAACAACCGGCTCAGCAAGATGCTTCTCAATCTCATACATTCGCCCCTCAAACTCATCACGATAGACCTTACCCTGCGTAGGCACCAGCTTCTTCACCTCAACCATACCGCGCGAAAGAACCGGCTCAACCCCGTACAGCGTCTTTAACGTCTGAATAAACTCATACACCTTCTCAGGAGTCACCCGCTCAATCTGCGACCGGATAACATCAGCATTTGTCAGAATGCCGGTAAATTTGCCATCACTGTCCACAACCGGCATCTTCTGAATGCAGAACCGAAACATCTTGCGCGCAACATCAGTCATAGAATCCTCAGGATGCGCTCTGAAAACAAGCGTCTCCATCAGAGGCGCAATCTGATCAGAGGCCTTTTTGCCCACAATATCACGCGCTGCAATTAAACCGACCACTTTTCCATCGTTTAACACAGGGAAACCGTCATGTCCCGTTTTACGGATTGCAGCAATAACCTCCTTTACCACACCGGATGCCTCAAGACATGTTACATCCGTACTCATATACTCCTGAACCTGCTTCTTTTCCGCAGAAATAAGCGTCGGATGCGTCGGCTGAACCAAAGACCGCTCCGGACTTTTATCGATTTTCACATCCGCAAGCGTTTCAATCCCCATAGAATGAGCCGTTTTTTCCAGACCTAACTCAATCTCTTTGTCCAGATACACGACAAAAGCATCAAGCGACTCCTGCTTCAGTTTATGCGCCGCAACCGCCCGGTGATGACCGTCAACCAAAATCAGCCGGTAGCCGGTTTTTACGACAATTACCGGCTCGGCAAGGTGTTTTTCCAGTTCATAAATCCGCCCGTCCAATTCGTCCTGATGAACAGCAGACTGCGTCGGATGAAGTGCTGAAACAGGCACACTCTCGCGTTTCAGCGTTGAATCTACTTCGTACAGGGTTTTCAGCGCACGCATGAAGTTATAGACCTTTTCAGGCGTAACCCGCTCAATCTGCGAACGGATTACATCCATATTGGAAATAATGCCCGCAAGCGTATTGTCCTGATGCACGACCGGAAGTTTCTGGATACCGGTCCGGAAAATCCGGCGCGCAACTTCTGTTACGGTATCATCAGGGCTTGCTGTAATCGGATGTCGGCTCATCCTCATCTCGACTTTGGTGCTTGGCAGTTCACCGATAATATCACGCGCCGAAATATAACCGATGACAACTTTATCACGGGTTACCGGGAAACCGTCATGGTGCGTCGTTTTTATGAGATGAATAACATCTTTTATGGTATCGGTATTTTCAACGCTTACTACATCATGCGTCATGTAGTCGCGGACTTGTTTTTTCTCCATATGCTGAATACATATTTGGCGCCTTAAATGATGAAAGTATTGGATGGGTGAAGACGATACAGCACTGCAGGAGAAACTCTTTGCCCGGATATTTTTGCGGCAGGAAACCCGGGTGAATAGTCACATGACAATAAAGTATTAATCTGTGACTAACATATATTATGGTGAAAATCACTGAAAATAATTGGTGAAAATCACTGAAAATAATTGGTGAAAATCACTGAAAATAACTGGTAAAAATAACCTGATAAGAATTTGAAAAACCATGCTTACGCCAAAGAAATACAAAAAACGCCTCATTGAAGGGAAAATTACCTCATACCTGAAAACCTTTGGAGCAGTGTGTATTGACGGTCCGAAATGGTGTGGAAAAACATGGACTTCATTACACCACAGTGAAAGCGTATGTTATCTTGCTGACCCTGAAGACGGATTTGCCAATCGTACAAAAGCAAACATAAATCCGGCATATGTTTTAGACGGCAAAACCCCCCGTCTGATTGATGAATGGCAGGAAGTTCCGGAAATCTGGGATGCCGTCAGATTTTCTGTAGATAAGAAACCGGAAAAAGGACAGTTTATCCTTACAGACTCATCAACACCCGTACGAAAGGGAATTCTTCACAGCGGAGCAGGACGAATAGGCATTGTACACATGCAGACCATGTCTTTGTATGAAACCGGTGATTCAACCGGTCAGGTCTCGCTTGGGGATTTATTTACCGACACACTAAAGACCACTCTCTGCAAAAAAACCGACCTGAAAGAACTGATTTATTTCTGTATCCGCGGAGGCTGGCCGGCAAATATGAAAGCAAAAGAAAAGGAAGCAGCCCTTGCCGCAAAAGAATATCTTAATCTGCTTCTGGACAACGATATTGAAAATCCAGGCGGCATACGCTATGATAAACGCAAACTGCATGCCCTCCTGCATTCTCTTGCACGAAATGAAAGTACTGTTGTAAGTAATGCCACACTGCGCTCGGATATGCTGAAATATGATGAAACATCTGCTGATCCCAATACAATTTCAACATATCTTGATATTCTCTTCCGGCTGTTCCTTATTGAAGAACAGCCCTCGTTTAACCCGCACCTGCGCTCAAGCCGCCGGATTCTCACCTCCCCGAAACGGCATTTTACCGACCCGTCGCTTGCAGCTGCTGCACTGCAGGCGACCCCTGAAATGCTTTTTGACGACCTGAAAACATTTGGTTTTTTGTTTGAAGCACTCTGTGAACATGATCTGAAAATATATGCAGATGTTTTAGGAGGAACACTGTATCACTACCGTGATGCCAAAGGAAAGGAAATCGATGCGGTAATTGAACTCGAAAACGGCGTATGGGGAGGATTTGAAATAAAACTCGGTGCACATCAGGTTGATGAAGCTGCAGAAAATCTCATTGCGATACGCAGCATCATTGAAAAAGAAGAAGGAACTGCACCTGCATTTTTATGTGTGCTCTGCGGTACTGCAGATATTGCATACAAACGCAAAGACGGGGTTTTTGTTGTACCGCTGACCTCACTTGGACCGTAAATACATGCACATGAAGTCCGCTGGTCTGCCGAAAAAATGCGAAGGTGTTTAAAAGATGAACACATCATAATATAGATAATATGGCTGTACAAAAGAAAACCAGTAAAACTTCGGAAACAAAGGAGAAGAAAGAAATCAACTGGATGCAGGTCTGCGTAGTCGGTTTCTGTATTCTCGTTGTTGCAATGTGTATCTTCTCCTTTGCAAACTTCCAGAACTTCTTCAGAGACAACAATACAAACGTCAATGGACAAAATGTAGCTGCAGAAATCGGCTACCCGGTAATTGTTGACTATACGATGAAAATCGGCGACACTGAAACCTACAAAAACATGAGAATGCCCCTTTACGCAGGCTCGACCGTAACTTCAACCCAGTATTTCACTGACTCAAACGGAAACACCTACGCAATGCAGGCTGAAGAATTCAACGCGATTTCCCAGGGTGTACTTGGACACGTTCCGGGTGACAAATTCACCGTTCAGGGACCGGGAGGAGAAAACCATATCTCCTATATCAACAAAGAAGACATTGAAGCACTGGGTTCAAAATACGATGACGTAAACGTCGGCACCGTTCTGAATACCACAATGGAATACACTGACGATGACGGAAAAGCACAGAAGGCAACCGTTCTTGCAGTTGTTACCGAAAAATACGACAACTTAGTCAAAGTCCAGTATGCTGCAGATACCATTGATGTAAACTTTGCAGGATACTACGCAACCGCATAAGCGGACACGAACAAAAAAAAAATATTTTTTTATTCTTTTTTCTCTTTCTGCTCGGAGAGCAGCCGGTTCAAAAGCACCATTTCCTCATGATGGAAACCGATTACCATGTTGCTGATTAATGCAAGAATAGTGATTAATACACCCGAAACGATCAAAAGCATGACAAGAATCGTAAGCGGCAGATGCTCAATACCCTTAAACCACTCAAGGACCACATAAATACCAAGACCAAAACCGGCAATACCGAGTCCGACACCAAGATAACTTAAGTAGAACAGAGAATTATTCATTCTGCCGTATTTATTAATCGCCAGAATAATCTTGATTCCGTCACGCAACGGATGCAGTTTAGTCGGACTTCCCGGCCGTTTTTTGTAATAGGTCGGAACAACTTCAAAGCGCAGATTCTGACGTATTACCTCGGATGAAATCTGTGTCTCAATCTCAAAACCCTTCTCGGTAAGCTGCATTTTTTCAAGCGACTCACGGGTAAAACCGCGGTATCCGGACAGAATATCTGTCATATCGTTTCCATGAGCCCACTTAAACATCTTGTTCATGACACTGTTGCCAAGCCGGTTCAGACGTGTTAAGGCACCCTTTTCAAACTCCTCGCGCCGGTTGCCTATAGTATGGTCTGCCCTGCCCGAAATAAGCGGCTCAACCATAGCATCAGCATACTCCGGCGGATTTGTGCCGTCACCGTCAAGCATAAGGATATAAGGGTCGGATATCTCCTTAAAGGCCTGAATCATAGCCGTGCCTTTACCCTTACCCTGCTGCTGGAAAACCTTTGCACCGAGTTTTTCTGCAATTTCCGGAGTGCCGTCTGTGGATTGCCCGTCTGCGATCAAAATATTATGATAGCCAAGACTCTGCAGTTCTTCAATTACGCTTCCGATAGTTGCTTTTTCGTTCAGTGTCGGAATCAGAACACAGACATCGTCTCTGTTGAAATTCATTTATTTTTTCTGAAGGTTTTTAAGAAGTCTGCCCTGAAGACCATAGTATTTGGAGTAACCAATGGAATCTCTCTGGTCGATGCCGGTGTTGGTATCAAAGGAGACAAGGTCTTCGGAATACAGTGCAAACGGTGAAGAACGCCCCATAATGTGCAGACCGCCCTTGAACAGCTGAACGTCAACAGTACCGGTTACGCGCTCCTGCGTCTTGTCAATAAATGCACCAAGGTCATGGTAAAGCGGCTCGTGGATTAAGCCCATATAGGCAAGTTCTGCCCACTGGTCATCAACAATGTGCTTGAACTTAAGCTCGTTTCTGGAAAGAACGAGTTTTTCAAGGTCTGCATGTGCTGCAATCAGAACGGTTGCAGCCGGATGTTCATAGTTTTCACGGGCTTTCAGACCTAAGACACGGTCTTCAACCATATCGTTTCTGCCGACAGAGTGCTTTCCTGCAATCTTGTTGAGTTCGACAATAAGCTTGACGCCGGTCATCTTTTTGCCGTTTAATGCAACCGGGACACCGTTTTCGAATTTGATGGATACAATTTCCGGCGTGTCCGGAGCGTTTGCAAGTGCTGCGGTCCAGTGGTAGATTTCCTCAGGCGGGTGATAGTCGGGTTCTTCAAGGTGACCGCCTTCAATGCTTCGGGACCAGATGTTTTCATCAACAGACCACGGAGTGTTTTTCTTTACCGGTACCGGGATGTTGTTCTGTTCCGCATATTCGATTTCCCAGTCGCGGCGCATGTTGTTTTCACGCATCGGTGCAACAATTTCAAGGTCGTTTAAGCGGAAGATGTAGTCAAATCTGAGCTGGTCGTTGCCTTTTCCGGTGCAGCCGTGTGCAACGGTCTTTGCTCCTTCCTTCTTTGCAATCTTTGCGATTTCTTCTGCAATAATCGGGCGTGCAAGAGCAGTTCCCATCGGATATCCTTCATACAGAGCGTTTGCCTTGATTGCGGGGAACACATGGTTTTTTACAAAGGCGTCCTTTAAGTCAAGGGTGTAGTGCTTGTCTGCATACTTGTTTCCCTTTTCGGTTGCCATTTTGACCTCGGATGCCGGCTGTCCGACATCTGCTGCAACAGTAATGACTTTGTCATATCCGTACCACTTCGGGTCTTTTAAGAGCGGGATACAGATAGAGGTGTCAAGCCCTCCGGAAAATGCAAGAACTACGGTTCCCTTGCCGTTTGTTTTTTCTGCTGTTTTTTTAGCGGCTGCGGTTTTTGCTGGTGCTTTTTTTGCAGCCGGTGCTTTTTTGGCTTCGGTTTTCTTTGCTGCCATGGAATTCCTCCGGTAAATATATAGACATATTTGTAGTCAATGAATATTCAATGCTTGCATTAAGAAGGGGCGCCACCCGCTCAAGCATGGCAAACTTGATTGTCTTTCCCGTACAATACTGTTACATCATTTATGATTGGCAAAACCATCCGTATGGAACGCATCCTTGACCGCGAAAGCGGGAAACTGGTAATTGTACCTCTTGACCATGGAATGTCAATGGGTCCGATTCCCGGGTTAACCTCGCTTTCCGACACTGTTGATGCTGTTTCCCGCGGTGGTGCTACATCAGTTCTGTTAAATAAAGGAATGATTGCAGCAGGTCACCGCAGATGCGGTAACGATATAGGTCTCATTATGCATCTTTCCGCCGGAACAGGTCTTGGCGGGGACCCGGATGGAAAAGTCATCGTAAGTACTGTGGAAGAAGCACTAACCTTCGGTGCTGATGCAGTATCAATTCACATTAACCTTGGTGCCGAGTCCGAAGGGGCAATGCTGAAAAGCGCCGGGGAAATCTCGCGTTCCTGCGCAGAATGGGGGATGCCTCTATTAGCCATGGTGTATCCGCGGGGTCCGAAGGTAAAAGACCCGTGTGATACAGATGCGGTAAAACGCTGCGCCCGTGCTGCAGCAGAACTGGGTGCCGACCTGGTTAAAACAAATTATACCGGTGATATTGATTCATTCCGTGAAGTTGTCCGCGGAACTACAATTCCGGTTCTTATTGCAGGCGGTCCGAAAATGCAGACCGACCTTGAACTGCTTTCAATGGTCCGCGATGCTGTTGATGCGGGTGCATCAGGTGTTTCGATTGGCAGAAACATCTTCCAGCACAAAAATGTGACTGCGATAACCCGTGCGGTTTCGGCTATTGTTCTCAAAAATGCTTCTGTAGATGAAGCGCTTTCTCATCTCAAATGACCAAAGAAATTCTTATCAGGGCAGATACTTCAGAGGATTTTGACGAGCGGAAAAAAACAGCGGAGCAGGCGCTTGAAAACGGGTTTACGAATATCCTGCTCTGTTTCGGCGATGAAAAACTTGCAGACCTTGGGAAATACAATGTATTTTACCGCAACGGCTGCGACATCTCATCAGATATGGGATGCGGAAAACTTTTGCGGATTGCATCGCCAGAAGACCTGGAAAAAGCATACGGGATAAAAGCGGATTTTCTCATTCTTGAAACCACAGACTGGAAAGTAATTCCTCTCGAAAATCTTATTGCGCATTTTCAGAAATCCGGAACTAAACTCTTCGTTTCCGCAGAATCCGCAGAAGATGCACGTCTTTTCCTTCAAACGATGGAATGCGGCTGTGACGGGATATGCATCCTTGGAAAAAGACTTGATGAATTCAAGGACCTGATACGGCCTAATCATCCGGATATTTTCCTTGAAGAAGCAGTTATTACAAAAATAACCCCGCTTGGATTAGGCGACCGTGTATGTATTGACACCTGTTCTCTTCTGAATGAAGGGGATTCAATGTTTATCGGGTCGCAGTCTGCGGCGCTTTTTTGTGTCTGCTCGGAAAGTTTTGAAAACGGTTATGTCGCCCCCCGGCCGTTTCGGGTAAACGCAGGCGCCGTCCACTCATATATTTTAAATGCGGACGATTCCACGAATTATTTGTCGGAAATAAAGAGCGGGGCGCGCCTGTTAGTGCGTTCAAACGATGGTTCAATTCGTGAAGTCTATGCAGGGCGTGTAAAATGCGAAGTCCGCCCGCTTCTGTTAATTGAAGCAAAGGCGCGCAGCGGATTGTGTTCTGTAATTTTGCAGAATGCAGAAACCGTTCGTTTACTGACAACGGACGGCGCAAAAAGCGTGTCAAAACTGAAAGAAGGCGACCATGCATATATCAGAGCAGAAACCGGGGGCAGGCATTTCGGGCATCTGATGTCTGAGACCATTGTGGAAAAATGACGCTGGTCTGCGCAAGTATAACCTCGGAAAAGGAGGCGGTTGCTGCCGTTAAATCCAATGCTGATGCAATCGAGTGGCGTTTTGATTTATTTGACAGAGTGCCTGATTCATTTGCATTTGACAAACGCTTTATCAATATCGCAGCCTTTAAAGAGAAACTGACGCCCGGCCTTGCCCGGCGTGCGCTGGATGCGGGCGCATCATTTCTTGACATTGATGAAAATTCCCGCGCAAACGGGATTTTTCCAAAAGATAAGGTTATTTCATCGCATCATGATTTTGAGTCAACGCCGGAATCTCAAGAAATCATCTCGATTTTCGCACGGCTCGAAAAAAACGGGCTGCCCAAAGCCGCTTTTACTGTACATGATGCGAATGATTTAGTGCAGATTGCGCGGGCGGCTGAAATTCTGAAAAAAAACGGGCGCCCGTTTATTCTCATCGGCATGGGAGACTGCGGTAAACTTACGCGGATTTGCGCTAACCTGCTTGGTTCGATGCTGAATTACGCATGTATTGAAAAACCAACTGCGCACGGACAGCTGCGCATTGATGAAATAAAACCATATGACTATGTCTGCGCTGTGTGCGGCTGGCCGCTTGATTATACGTTATCGCCTGTAATTCACAATGCCGCATTCAAAAAAGCAGGGATAAACGGGTATTATCTCAAAATCCCCTGCAGACCTGAAGATGCAAACCTTTTGCCGGAACTGATGGAAAAATACGGCATGTCCGGGCTGAATATCACGATTCCGTTAAAACAGGCGGTGATTCCGTATCTGAAATCAGTAACTTTTGATGCAGAAAAAACCGGAGCGGTAAACACCATAACAAAAGACCTTGCCGGATACAACACCGATATCTGCGGCATTTCAGAAGTCCTTGACCGGTTTTCTCCGGCGGGTAAAAAAATTCTCCTGATTGGCGCAGGAGGCGCCGCACGTGCCGCGGCTTTTTACTGCAAAAATGCGGGCGCACGTCTATTTATTACAAACCGTACTATGGAAAAGGCACAATCTCTTGCAAAAGAATTCGGAGGGTGCGCTGTTTCTCCGGAAAATGCCGGAACATTTGATATTTACATAAATGCAACACCCGCGGCACCTGCGGTGGAAATTCCCTGCGGCGCCGTATATTTTGACATGAAATACGGACAGGGCGCCGGATTCGGACGCGATATGCTGATAACGCAGGCCGCAGAAGCGTTTCGCATCTGGACAAACCATGCGGCAGACAAAAATGCGATGTATAAGGCACTGGAGGAAAATCAGTGACCGGTTGCGGCATTTCGCACGGGGCGCTTTCCGTAATCAATGCGATAGCTTCCGGAAAGGGCGCCGCATTCGGCATATCGCTTGAAACACGCGCCGAAGTGGATATTTGCGGAACCGGATTTTCACTTGAGGTAAACGGAAATCCTGCAAACCCTGATTTTGCAAAACAGCTTGTTTTGTCCGTATGTCCGGATGCATCAGGTGCAAAAATCAGAACCAAATCAAATATCCCTGCCGCAAAAGGACTCAAATCAAGCAGTGCTGCGGCAAATGCAATTCTTCTTGCGGCATGCAGCGAAGCAGGTCTGGAAATGCGCACGGATGAAATGCTGAAAAATAATACACGCGCCTCAAAAACAGCAGGTGTAAGCATAACCGGCGCCCTTGATGATGCAGCTGCATCTTTATTGGGCGGGCTTGTTTTTTCCGACAATACAGAGGGACAAATCATTGAACGCCGCAGGATGCCAAAAAATTATGCGGTTGTTATTCATGTTCCACCGGATGAAATCCCGACATGTACATTTCCTGCCGCAAAGTTCCAAAAATATGCAGCCGAATCCGAATCCTTATTTGAAAAAGCGCGTGCCGGCGATATTTTTTCAGCGATGTATGAAAACGGCGCCCTTGTTGCAGATGCCCTCAGACGAGCGCCCGATACGGCGGATTTTGCCCTGAAATGCGGCGCCTCTGCCGCAGGAATTTCCGGATGCGGGCCGGCGACTGGAATTCTGGTTGAAAAAGACTGCTTGCATGAATTTTTCACAGAATTCGGCCGCAAAAACTGTATTACAGCTGAAATATGGAACGGAGGCACTTTATGATGGAAATAAAACAGGGTGCCCTTTCTGGAACAATCCGTGCCCCCCCGTCAAAAAGCGCCGCAATCCGTGAATATATCTTAAGTGCGCGGGCGCCGGAAAAGTCTGTAATTTCAAACCCGCTGTACTGCGAAGATACAAATGCCGTACTGAATGCATTAGAGGCATTCGGCGCATCTGTTGAAAAAAACAAAGAAACCCTTGTTATTTCCGGGGGATATCTCCATGCTGCCCCGCAAATCGACTGCAAAAATTCAGCGACCGCAATGCGTTTTTTAGCAGCGCTTGCAGCAGATTTTTCCAATACAACCGAGTTTTGCGGCGACGAATCCCTTTGCAGACGCCCCATACAGCCGCTTCTTTCAGCGCTGGAAAATGCCGGGGCAAACATTACTTCTGAAAACGGTCACGCGCCCTTTTCCGTAACAGGACCAACCGCCGGTGCGGATATGTATATTTCAGGCGATATATCCTCACAGTTCATATCCGCCCTGCTTATTTCAGCACCAGAAAACGGGCGCTGCATACATGTATCAGGTGAACCTGTTTCCGCCCCGTATATTGACATGACCATCTCCGCGCTGAAAAATCATGGTGTATCTGTGGAAAAAACCGCAGACGGCTGGGAAATCCCCCCGGGCGCGTCAGTTCGTTCTTGCGACATAACACTTCCCGGCGATTACTCAAATGCTGCATATTTCCTTGCAGGAGGGGCGCTTCTTGGGGATGTCACTGTGGAAAATCTGCCCCGCAGAACCACGCAGGGCGATAAGATAATCGTTGACATCCTGAAAGAATTCGGCGCGGATGTTTTCGTGCAGGAACATTCTGTCAGGGTAAGAAAAGCGGGGCTCAAAGGTACAGATGTAAATATCAGAGACGCCCCGGATTTATTTCCAATACTCTGCGTAATTGCCTCGCAGGCAGAAGGCACAAGCCGGATTTACGGCGCGCCCCATCTCAAAGACAAGGAATCCAACCGGATTGAAACAACCGTTTCATTTCTGAAAAACATGGGCGCAGATATAACTGCCCTTCCAGACGGAGCAGTGATAAAGGGAAAATCCAATCTTTTGGGAAGTACAATATATACGCATAACGACCACCGGATAGCAATGTCAGCCATCATTGCAGGATTGTGCGCCAAAGGCGTGACAACAATAGACTGCGACTGCACCGCAGTATCCTATCCGGATTTTCTCTTAGACCTTGCGAGGCTGAAAAAATGAATACAATAGGCAGTTCACTGAAACTAACTCTCTTCGGCGCAAGTCACGACCCGTTTATCGGCTGCATAATTGATGGAATACCGGCGGGATACCTGATAGATGAAGATAAAATCTATGAAGACCTTGCACTTCGGAAACCTGCTCCCGGAATCGGAACAGCACGTACTGAAGACGATATTCCTGCAATATCAGGACTCTTCAACGGTGTTACAACGGGAAAACCCCTTACCATAACCTTTGCAAATACGAATATAAACGACAAGGATTATGACACAATTCAGCGTGTTCCGCGCCCCGGACACGCTGATTATCCGGCATTCTGTAAATACGGCGCATCACGCGATGTGCGCGGGGGAGGAATGTTTTCCGGGCGTATGACAGCACCCCTTGTTGCCTGCGGGGCGATATTGCGCGATTTCTGCGGCGCATTTGGTATTTCGGTCGGTTCGTATGTTTCACGCATCGGAAACGTTGTTGATACAGGTGAATACCTGCCGGATGAAATCATGCGTGTTTCGCGCACGAATGCGCTTCGTGCCATGTCGCAGCATCTTGAAATGCAGATGAAAGCAGAGATTCTTGCGGCAAAATCAGACGGAGACAGTGTTGGGGGAATTGTTCGCTGTGTTTCAGCAGGTCTCCCCCCGGGCCTTGGCGAGCCGTTTTTTGATACGCTTGACGGCGAAATTGCAAAGGCAGTATTTGCCATTCCGGGAATCAAGGGGATTTCATTCGGCGCGGGATTTGCCTCTGCGAAAATGCGCGGCTCGGAAAACAATGATTCATACCGGATGGAAAACGGCAGTGTGGAAACTGAATCAAACAATGCAGGAGGGGTTTTAGGCGGAATGGCAAATGGGGCGGCGCTTGATTTTTCCGTGGTTTTCAAACCAACGCCTTCAATTGCAAAGCCGCAGAAATCAGTCGACCTGGTGGACTATTCTGATGCGCAGCTTTTCGTAAAAGGACGACACGACCCCTGTATTGCGCCGCGCGGGGCGATTGTGGTTGAAGCAATGACACTTTTTGTCTTATCTGATTTACTCATCCGCGGAGGATATGCAGCATGCCAAAAATAGACGAACTGCGCAGCGCGATTGCAGAATCCGACCGTGAGATTCTGAAATTAATCGGTGAGCGCCTGAAGCTTGCAGAAAAAATCGGCGAGATAAAAAAAGAACAGGGGCTTGACATTATTGTTTCTGAGGTGGAAGAAGCAGTTCTCGCACGGTATGTTGAGGTGGGAAAATCCTGCGGTATTCGTGAGGAGACCGCAAAAAAACTTGCGCGTCTGCTTATTGATGAAGCCGTAGCGCATCAGAAAAATATACGGGAATAATCTACAGTTTTTCAAGAAGCCAGGCGCGCCCGGCAGGTTCCTTGAAAAGCGGAATATCATAATCTGTTTTTATCGTCCGGCGCAGAACCGTTACTTTTTCATCAGTGATTGGATTATATCCTTCACGCTCGATTTGCGTATGATACAGGCAGATTCCGCGCCGCTGCCAGGCAGGGGTTTCTGCAAGATTAATGCCGTGTGCAAACGCTAATTCGTGAAGCGCAGAAGCATTCAGTCCGTCAAGTTTTTTCTGCGCGGCTGATGCAGAAAACCCGCTGTCGCAGAGCAGTTTCTGCGCATAACCGTTTATGTGGTTGCGCCATGCTTCCGCCTGACGCCAGGCAAAATAATCCGGCGCAAGTTCTTTTGTTATCGGAATCACGCGTGAATCGAAGGAAACCGGTGACTTACTGCCGGATGCAATCGTAAACGCTGACGATACAAAACCCGCGGCAACCGAGTTTAGTTTTTCCACACGGTTGTCAAAGACCTCTGTATCAAAATACAGACTTATCTCATCGGAAAAGGTGTAGGCAAAGCGCGGAGACAGCCCGCTGTCTTCAATCAGCGCGCGCGCAGCCGTAACAAAGAAGCCGGAAAACGTTTCATCATACGGTTTAGCAAACTCTTTTGAAAATGCATGAAACGACCTGCCGTCCAGCCGTAAAATAAACGGGAGAGTGGTGGTAAGCCCTGAAAAAATCTCCCGGTTTTTCATAAAAAGGAAAAATTATGCTCCGAAGAGCGGGGTTTCGGAAGGCGTCTTAAAGCTTCCCGGAATGTGGCGTACAATCACAATATCTCCGACAACTTTTACGATTCTGAACGGAATAATAACTCCTGCGAAGTTCTTGAGGTCGATTATATCCTGATTTACTTCTTTCAGTGCGAGTCCGTTAACTCTTTTATTTACAACATCAAGGGTGATATCTGCAATTTTTCCCAGGTATGCTGCTTTTTCCGAATATACACTCATGCCGTAAAGTTCTGACAACTGCCTTTTCATAAGTAAGAATAATATCTATTTTTGCCTATAAGTAACTTGTCATTGGACTACACAAAAAGACAATAATATTCAAACATCTGAACGACCAATATGTAGTAAACAATGGAACATATTCACGTGAGAAATTTCACCCCGAAGGATTACCGTGAGGTATGTATTTTGGATGCCCCGATGTTCGAAAACATGGGAGGATATGTTCTATTCCGTCATATTCAGGAACTTTTCGGCGAACTTTTCTTTGTTGCAGAAGATACCGAATCCGGAAAAATTGTCGGTTATGTCCTCGGGGGCATTCACCTTGACAAGCCCGATACCGGAAAACTCATCAGAATCGGAGTGGCAAAACCTTATCAAAGAAAGGAATGCGGCACCAAACTTTGCGAAGCACTTTTTGCCGCGCTGAAAGCCCGCGGGGTGAAAAAGGTTCATCTGACTACGGCGGAAACAAATACCGCTGCCGTTTCCTTTTATAAAAAGAACGGCTTTGTGCTGACTGATTTTGTTTCCGGCTATTTCTATCCGGATATTCCCCGGCTTGTATTTGAAAAAGAATTGTAGAAAGCAGGTGCTTTTCTATGCAGAAAAAACTGTATGTGTTACTGATTTTAATACTTGCAGCCGCCTTGTTCATAAACGCAGGCAGCGCATATGTGGTTGACAATTATGACAAAAAGAATAATATCCTGACTTTTTCAGGAACCGGCGGCGAAATAAAGCCTGCGGACAGCAATCATCCGTCTTTTTCCTACATGTATCCTATGGTATCACTGGTTGTCATTAAATCAGGTGTCACCTCGGTCGGAAAAAATGCATTTGATGCATGCCGCAATCTGAAAAGTATTATAATTGAAGATGGTCTGGAAAAAATCGGCAGTTTCGGATTTGCGCGTACGTCGCTCGACAGCATTGAAATTCCGGATTCGGTGACCTCAATCGGGCAGGGGGCATTTTCCGCCAATGATTATTTGTCTTACGCAAAACTTTCCAATAATATCACCGCATTGGAAACCTCGTTATTCCAGGGCTGCAAATATCTTACCGGCATCGAAATTCCGGAAAATGTAACAAAGATCGGCAATTCCGCATTCGCTTTATGCGGTCTTACTTCAATTGTAATTCCTGATTCGGTAACCACAATCGGAGACAAGTCATTTTATCAGTGCACGGACCTGAAATGTGTCACATTCGGTCAGAGTCTGAAAAGAATCGGAGAGGGAGCATTCCAGCTCTGTTACAAACTGCCGTATGTTATCCTCCCGGAAGGTCTCACCGACATCGAAAGCAAGGCATTTTCAGACTGCTCAAACCTTTATGCTGTTGTTCTTCCGGAAAGTCTGAAACGTGCCGGTTCTGATGTTTTCAAGGGAATTAAGGAAGAAAGTATTATTTATCTCAGTGGCGGTTCGGATTCGCCGCTTGTAAATCAGATTAGTTATTCCCCGGGAAAAACCGCGATTGCATTCTTAAACGGAGGAAAAATTATTTCTATGCCGGGTCAGCATGTTCTTGCCGAACCGGTAAAAGACGGCTGTATTTTTGACGGATGGTATACTAATGAAGACTGGACCGGCGGAAATGTAAGCCGGTATGATGCATCTGATTGTGAATATTATTATGCAAAATGGATTGAAGCACCGGTACCGGAAAAAACCGCAGCAAAAGAGGAAAATGTACCGGTTCAAACAACCGCCTCAACCGCTCCGAACTCCCCGGTTTTCCCTGCGGCCATACTTTTCGGCTGTGCTGCAGCACTCCTTCTTTGTAAAAGAAATCAGTAAAAAAAGAAACGGAGATTTTTCGCAAAAGAATTTTTTTAATTATTTTCCGTATCTGACGGGTCGCCTGAAACACCTGCTGCGGCCCCTGAGTCGGTAAGGTCACCAAACTGCGGAGCATCATCGCATCCGCACTCATCAGCACACGGTTCTTCAATCATGTGCACAATGCAGTTTCTTGTTGCGAGCGGATTTTCAATCGGACCGAAGGAAAAGACGCGTCTGCCTACTGCATATACCTTAATCTTGTGACCGCGCACTTTGATTGCATCGATTTTGTCATAGCGTGCCTCTTTGTAATTTCTTTTGGATTTCATCAGACAAAGACGTCTTGATGTAACGTACAGACGTGCCTTAACGCTCGTAATAAGACTGATGAGGAACAGAAATGCGATAATTCCGAACAGCACTGCAAAGATAACCTTGTTTCCGGTGGGAATCAGGAAATCTGCGACTTTCTGAACAAATCCCGGTGCTGAAGGCCAGTAATTGTAAACGATTTTCGGCAGAAGACAGGCAAGTGCTGCAAGCAGTGCAAAGAAAATCATGCCGATAATCATGAACACTTTGTAGTATGTCTTTCTTTTGTCCTGCCGGATAACTTCTTCGTTGAAGATGTATTGCGTCATAGATATTATTATTTTGCACTCACTATCAGATATAGGTTAGTAATGTTTTAAGGTAATGACCGCAAATATACTGCTATGAATTATCCAAACCAGGCATTTGCCGTAAGCGTTGCAGGTTCAGATTCATCCTGCGGTGCAGGAACCCAGGTTGACCTGAAAACGATGAGTGCCTGCGGGGTGTGGGGATTAACGGTTATCGCGGCTCTGACTGCACAGAATGTAAACCGTGTTATTTCAAGCACGGCACTTCCGATGCAGTTTATCCGCGAGCAGTTTGCCGCACTTGAAGAAGAGTACCCGATAGGCTGCTATAAAACAGGTATGCTGATGAATGCGGAAACGGTAACAACAGTTGCCGGATGCATTCCAAAAGACCGCAGTCTTGTTGTTGACCCGGTGCTGATTTCCACATCCGGTTTCCGTCTAATGGACAAAGACGGAGAAAATGCGCTGTGTAAAAATCTGCTGCCCCGTGCAACAGTGATTACACCCAATATTCCTGAAGCAGAGACTCTTTCCGGAGTTAAAATTGAAAGCGCATCCGGTATGGAAAAAGCAGCAGAATGGTTTCTGGACGCAGGGGCTAAATCGGTCATAATTAAAGGAGGGCATGCAGAATTCAGACGCGGCACGGATTTGTTTATGGATGCAAACGGTCCGGTTCTTCTTGAGCCTGAAATATCTGTACCGGTTTCTGATGTTCACGGTTCCGGCTGCTGTTTTGCTTCAGCAATTTCGTCCCATATTGCGCTTGGATATCCGCTTCCGGATGCAGTCCGTGAGGCAAAGAAATTTGTCACAGGGGCAATTCTTTACTCTGTTCCCTGCCCCTCCGGACGCCGGATGATGAATCCAAACTGGCAGCAGTACAAGGCATTTGATAAAAAATACTAAATAGACATACATCCCATCTTTTTTCATGCGAAAATTGTCGGCCGGTCAGATTATTATTTTGGTACTGCTTGTCTTAGCTGCAGCAGGTTGTATTGCGGGACTTGTTTTAGGATTAAACGGCTATAATCCGGTCGCGTAAAAAAAGATTAGTAATACTCTTTACCGAGTAAATACCGGTAAAGCACCATATATTTTACTGCGGAACGCAGGTGATCTGATTCAACCTCGTAATACGTTCCGTCTTTCATGGTAAAAAGCAGCTTCATCTGCATCGAAAATGCAAATCCGATGATATCTGCAAACGGGAACATATACGTTCCTTTTTCACCGGAAAACTCCAGGCGGTCGGTGAATATGCCGAAAGTTCCCGTACCGAGATTTTCAACAGACTTAAGAGCGCCGATTTTTCCGAGAATCTGACCGTTGTCCGAGCAGATTGGTTTATCCGCCGGATATGTCATAAACTCCGGTATTTTTTCCATTAGATAATCACGCTGCCAGTGGTCCCAGTCGCGCACATTGTCATAAATCATCGGAATTTCCCCGTCCTGTTCAAACAGACCGTGCTCGTTGAATTTCACTGAATACCCGCATTCGCAGGTTAATTTGTCGTCATGACTGTGAAGTGTTCCGATTGCATGACATTTCGGGCATACGTAAAGGACGGTCTCAAGCCCGCTTGCAAGATTGTGTCCTTTGTACACATAGTGTTTTTCCTTCTGGTCGGCAAACGTGTTTACATACATATCTTCATTGATATGGCGGTTGATTTCCTCAACCGGCATGGCAACAAGCTCTTCCGGACTGTATTCACGCACGAATTCTCCCCACATGCGTCCTTTTCTGATAACAGTTGACCACCGCGGGCGGCGCAGATATCCGCCGTGGATTCTGTAGGTAATAAGCCCTGCTCCGATTTCTGCACATTCCTTGACAAGCTTTCCGGTGTTCGGAGAGATGAATGCAGACTCGCCGTTTAATGAGCGGGTGCCTTCCGGAGACATCCAGACATTTCCGCCTTCGGATAAGCGCTGCTTCATCTCAATAATCATATCACCTGCAGGCGCTCCTTTTTTTCTGATAATCAGACCGCATAAACAAAGAACAGTCCGGTAAAGGAACTTGTTTCTGAACAGATGCTCGCCTGCGACGTAAAACATCTGTCTTCTGGTCGCAACTCCGACAAGAATGTAATCCCAGTAGGTAGTATGGTTTGAGAAATACAGATAGGGCTTGTGCTTCGGTTTTACACGGTCATAGCGGTAGTTTAAGAAAAAGTATGCTATCGGCCGGAGGATGAGTGCAATTACCGGATAGGTTATCCGGTACCAGATTATGCGGGCTGTTACCATTTGTTCCTTCTATATTAGGTCTGATAGTAGATAAGGATAGGTATCTTTCCGGCAGTGATAAAATCTACCCTGCCACAGGATATCCTTATCAGCCGCCGCACCAAATAATATACACAATATTAGAGATGACTATGTCGGACTATCGCGTGACACTGGAAGCCGCCTGGCTTGTAAAAGACGTTGAAACAATCACTGATGCAGTAGGAATCGCCGTAAGTGAAGCCGGAAAACGCCTGCAGAAATCCGCAAAATTTGTGGACGTTGACGTAATGAACTCGCCTTGCCCCTACTGTTCGCAGGAAATCAACAGTTCCATTGTAATTGCTCGTACAGGACTGGTTGGTCTTTTACTTTCCATGCGTGTGTTTAATGCAGGATCTGCCGAGCATGCCGAAGCGATTGCAAAATCCGTCATCGGAAAAGCCCTGCGCGACATTCCGCTATCAACCTGCAGCATTGAAGAGTTACCGGAGGCGACCAATGAATAATACCATATCAGTCTCCGGACACCTCTGTGTGGACTATATCATAAATGTTGAAGAATACCCGCCGGTCGGTGAATCCCGCCGGATTTCAAGCCGTAAAATCTATTTCGGCGGAGGAGCTGCAAATATTGCAGTAGGCATTGCAAAATTAGGGGGAAGTTCTGAACTTATTTCCTCAGTCGGCGTTGATTTCCCCGGAAGCGCGTATGAAAAACACCTGAAGGAAGCAGGTGTTGCCACGCACTTTTTCAGAAGCGAAGAGAACTGTTCCACTGCGTTCATGGTAAACAATGCTTCAGGAGATCAGATTACCTATTTTGAATGGGGTGCAGGAGAGGCTTTTGCCCGTTCAAATCCTCCGGCACGCGACTTTGTGCACATGGCAACAGGTGATGCTGAGTTCAACATTAAAATCGCAAAGCAGGCAAACTTTGCCTCTCTTGACCCGGGACAGGATGTAAAATATTATTCCGCAGACCAGCTCCGTACCCTTTATGATGAAATTGATTTGCTCATCTGCAATAATTTTGAGATGAACATTATGCAAAATACCCTTGGCATAAGTGCATCAGATATTTTAGAGCGCGTGCCGACCGCAATCATTACCGAGGGAAAAGCAGGAAGCACGCTTTATTCCGACGGAGAAAAAATCCGGATACCTGCGGTGCTTGTAAAAGCGGCAGACCCGACAGGTGCGGGCGACGCATACCGTGCGGGGCTTTTTACCGCGATGAAAAAAGGTCTGCCGCTTGAAACCTGCTGCAAAGTCGGTGCGGTGACTTCGTCGTTTGCGGTGGAAAAGGTCGGAACCCAGACCAATCTTCCGGACTGGGAGACAATGCGCGTACGCTTTGAACAGAACTTCGGGAGACTTCAATGAGTTTTGCCGCACTGACTTCAGGCGGAAAAGACTCGATTCTTGCCATATGCAAAGCTCTTGATGCGGGCAAAGCGGTCTCGCACATGGTCTCGGTGATTCCTGCAAATCCTGAATCCTACATGTTTCATTCGGTTAATCTGAATGCTGTACCGGTAATGGCGCAGCGTTCCGGTATGGAATATGTGGGTATTAAATCGGCCGGTGAAAAAGAAGCAGAACTCGCAGACCTTAAAGCAGGGCTTGCAAAACTGGATATCGAAGGTGTTACAGTAGGCGCCATTGAATCCGAGTACCAGCGCTCGCGTGTTGCAAAAATCTGTGAATCGCTCGGACTTGAGATGTATACACCGCTTTGGGGTGCCGACCCGCATACAGTTCTTGAAAATGCTGCCCGGCTGCTTGATGCCCGCATTGTGGTAACGGCTGCAGACGGTCTTGGGGAAAATGTGCTTGGAAAACGCATTGACAAAGAATTAATCCGTGTTTTGGATGAAGTTGCGCGCCGCCGGCGTATTCACATCGCAGGAGAGGGAGGCGAATACGAATCCCTTGTATTAAATGCCCCGTTTTTTTCTGCGCCCCTCAATCACTCGGAAATGAAAATAACCTGCGGCGCGATGTCGGGACGCGCAGACATAGAGAGGTTCTGGTAACATGGCGCGCAAAAAGCAGAAAGGCGTTGATTTTACGCCGGAAAAGTTAACGAAGTACTTCTTCAGGGCATATTCATGGTGGGCATGCCTGATTCTGATATGTATTATCGGATTTGTTGTGGAATTCTTTACCTGGTTCTTCAACGGACCGCGGTTCTTAGGACTTGCGTTTGTTATTCCCGCTCTTCTTGGTCTGCTCTTAACAAAGCCGCTTGCATGTCTGTTTGGCAAAAACCAGTTCCGCTGGAAATACTCCGGCATGCTTTCTTTAGTCAGCGAAGGAATCTGCGCACTGCTTCTGGTGCTTTCTGCATTTTCCGAACTGCTGTTTGCATTTGTGCTTGGTGCCGGATTTATTCTCTTTGTCCGGCTTTTTGTCTTATGCGGCGTGGTAAATCACCGCACGTCAAAAATGCTTCCTGCAGCGCTGGTTCAGCCGCTTGCTGCGGTTCTTTGCGGCATCTGGTTCTTCGGCATACCCGGACTCGTATGCGGTCTGATATCCCTGTTCATCTTCGGAGGGTCAATGACCCTCTTCCTCTGGCTCTTTGACCTGCCGCTCAAAAAAGCATTCGGCATCACCGGCATGGGATTTGCAAACGTCTATTTTGACCAGATGCTTTACGGCAGAAACGATATGGAGTCATATCTTGAAAAAATCACCGAAAAAGCAATTGTTCCGGAAACAACGTTCTTCTTTACCCGTGAGAACAAAAAGGACATCTGGTTTGTGGTGCCCAATCTTCACCCGGGACCTCTGGCAGACATCGGAGGAAGCAATTTCCCCAAAATTCTGCATGATGAACTTGCAGAGCATGCAGAAGTTGTTGTATCGCATGGTTCGGCAAGCCATGACATGAACCTGATTTCAAACGATGAAACCGCAAAGATTCGTGACGCCATACTGCAGAGCCTTGACGGTGTAACATATTGCGAAGAAGCAAGCCTTCCCCAGCGTACGAAATTCGGCAGCGTCTCGATTCTATCGCAGAAGTTCGGCAACTCGCTTCTGATGGTAACAACCCGTTCCCCTGAAATGACAGAAGATTTGGATTACCCGCTCGGCCGTATTATAATGGGCGAGGCACGTCATTTGTATGACAATATAGGACTTGTTGATGCGCATAACTGTATGCCGCAGACGACTCATGTGATTTATCCGGGAACACAGGAGGGAACCGAGTTTATCCTGGGCGCCCGTGAATCGATGGAAAAAATCAAGGCCGCACCACTCTGGCCGTTTAAGGCAGGCGTTGCAAACAGGAAACTTCCTTACGACCGGTCAGACGGTTTTGGTGAACTGGGTCTTTCGGTCTTTGTCACAGAAGTTAAAAACAGAAAAACTGCATACATCGTCTTTGACGGAAACAATGTTGAGGCAGGTGTCCGCGAGGTTTTGCGTGATGCAGTGCTTGAAATCGTTGATGAAGCCGAGATTTTAACCACTGATACCCATGTAGTAAATTCGATGACGAGCAGAAACCCGGTAGGTATGGTTATTCCGGCAGAAGAAATTCTGACGCATGTCATGGCAGCCCTGCAGGAGGCTTTATCTGACATGGCACCTGCCAAAGCCGGTGCGGCGACCGGAATCTGTCGCGATGTAAAGGTATTCGGTCCGGGAAAGTTTGCAAGAATCTCATCCTGTGTAACCGGACTGGTTACAACTATGGTGCCCTACATCATTACCTTCCTGATAATCAGCATTCTTGTAACCTTTATAGGGTGTGCAGTGTTTTCCTGAGATAATTCAATACCCTTATATTTTCACACGCTAATGTATAACACTTAATCGTGATAGACCATGCTGCTTGACAGTGCTAATTTGCTTACTGACGAGGAGACCATTGCAGAGTTTAAAAAGAATAACTGCTGGGGTCTTTGTACTTCAATTGACTTAAAGAACTGCAATCCGGAATTTATCCGGAGCCGCGATAAAATTTATGCGTTTGTCGTTGAACTTGTGGACAATGTCATTTCCATGAAACGTTTCGGCGAGCCGCAGATTGTTAATTTCGGTGCTGACGAGCGTGTTGCCGGTTATTCCATGACGCAGCTGATTGAAACATCGCTTGTCTCCGGTCATTTTGCAAATGATACCAATGCGGCATATATTGATATTTTCTCCTGCGCAGAATACAAGCCCCGGGAAGCTGCGGAGTTTTGTAAGAAATTTTTTGAAGCCGACGAGATGCGGCTGAGCGTTGTGTTCAGAACAATATAAGTTACTTTTTTT
>DALTWF010000002.1 GCA_029987235.1 Methanocorpusculum sp.
TCCCCCCCCCCCTCCTTTATATTTATCATAGCGGAGCGGTTTTTGTTTTATTTTAAAGGGGTTTGGAAAATTTCTCAAGTAAAATTATGTCCAATAGTTTGAGGGGGTGATTGGACAGGCTCTCCGGATGTAGATAAAAGAGGGCCGTATTTTGAATATTAAAAAAAATTAAACAGTTATAATCTCTTTTTCCGTTACAATCCAGCCCATCTTTACATCAAATTCATCTGCCGGCACTGTCTTGCATTCCTGACAGGAATACGCAAGTCCGATTTTCGGCAGATTCGGATGCGCTGCAAAAAACCGGTCATAATATCCTGCGCCGTAGCCCAGACGATTGCCCGCACGGTCAAATCCTACCATCGGGACAATGCACACCTGAATTTTATCAGCAGAAACAGGCCGCTCGTTTTCCAGCGGTTCGGGCACATTAAATGTTCCCGGTACAAAATCCTCCATCGACATTATATAAGAAAAACGCAGAGTATGTGTTTCTTTTTCGATAATGGGAACAATAACCCGCTTCTTTTTTTCAAGAAGAATGTTGATTAACACCTCGGTCTCAACCTCGGGGACTTTTGCCGCGTAGACTAAAATGTCATTGTACGGTTCAAGAAGCGTGAGCACCTTTTCGGTTATATAATAACCGGCTTTCCGGCGCAATCCAAGATCTAGCGCTTCCCGGCGCTCTTTTAAAACAGAACGGAGTTCTGATTTGGAAACCATATCAGAACTTCATTGCTTTGAGGACTGCAATTTTGTCTTTCGGAATACCGCATGCAGCCATCTTTTCCGGGTCTGCTTTTGCAAGCGACTCCGGGCTGTATACACCGGCAAGACCAAGGTTTATGAGCATATCCTCATCAGTAATTTTAGTGCGGAGCGCCTTTAATCCGTCATCAAAGACCTGCTTTGATATCTTTTCCGGCACACGAACATGCAGATAGGCAGATACTGCTTCCTGATGATTGCAGACAGTACTCACTGACACACCGGTTGCAAGAGCAACTCCTGCAGGATGTGCTGCAATAAAGAGTTCCGGTGTGGTAAAGCCCGCCGCCTCATACTTTTTCAGCGTGACGGTGGAAATTCCTGCATCTTTCATGCGTGCGTGGTTTACAACCGCAGCAGCATCGGCAATAAGATTTTTCGCCTCGTTTTCGGAGATTTTTGCATCTTTTAAGAGTCCCGGGTCTGCTTTTGCAAGAGCTGCAAGGTCGTAAATTCCTTTTGCAAAGATAACATTTGCAATCTTTGCATGACCGCGCCCCTTTCTCGGCGGAACATGAGCGGAAATGAATTTTTTCAGTTCCGTGCGCTTTTTGAGCTGCTCCATCAGGATTTCCGCATCGCTGTGCATCTTGCGCGCATCTGCAGGTGAAATGGCTAATTTTCCTGCAAGAGCCGCAGGTGTTAAGGAAATGACATCCGAAAGTGTGTAGATGAATGCGGCATTAAGTTTTGCTATGCCTTCATCTGTCATTTCTGGCAGCATCTTCAGTGTTTCGGAATTCGTCTTGATGTGCGAGCAAAGCGGACATCCAATCTTCCATGGGGGTGCACCGCGGCGTATTAAAAAGACATGATGCAGCCCGTGTTCCGGACATACTTCATCCTGCTTGACCGCAGTTCCCCAGACGGAAGGCGGAAGACCGATGTTGAATGTGCAGGTCGGATAGTTCGAGCATCCGATAAACTGCGACATACCGGTTCTGTGAATACGCAGCTGACCTCCGCAGACCGGGCATTTACCCAGTGTCTGCTCTTCCAGAGTATTGTCCATAATTTTTGCACCGATTGATTCCCCGTTTTTCTCAAGTTCATCAAAGATTCCCGAAAGCATCGTACGCGACTCGGCAAGGACTTCGTCCATAGTTTTGGTACCGGCTGCAATATCGGACATGTGCTCTTCAAGCGTCTTGGTCATCTGAGGTCTGGAGATGGTTCCTGCATATGTCTCAAGGGACTCTGTCATTGCACGACCGACAATGGTCGGGCGCATCGGATTTCCTTCAATGTACTTGCGGTTAATCAGTTTGGTGATGATTTCATGCCGGGTGGATTTGGTACCGATGCCTGCCTCTTCCATTCTCTGGATTAAGGCACTCTGCGAGTAGCGTGCCGGAGGCTTGGTCTCTTTTTCATCAATGTTCTTCTTTGCAAGGGTGAAGACATCACCTGCTTTTACTGCCGGTAAAATCAGGTCCTCAAATTTGCTGTACGGATAGACCGAAAGCCAGCCCGACACAAGAATTCTGGTGCCTGTACTTACATACGGCTCGCTTCCTGCTAAAAGAGCTACTGAAAGTGCTTCCTGTTCCGCATCGCAGCACAGGGTTGCAAAGAACCTGCGGACCACGAATTCATACAGTTTCCATGCCTGATCATCACCAATTTCAGCTCTGGTTGCAAGTGATGTAGGATAAATCGGCGGATGGTCGGTGGTTTCTTTTTTGCCGCGGGTCGGAACAGCTCTTTGGTATTTTTTCACCAGTTCAACATCTTTTGCAAACTGACCGTGCTCGAAAATTTTCAGATGTTCGCTGATGTTTAAACTCTTAGGATATGTGGTGTTGTCTGTTCTCGGATAGGAGATAAATCCGCGCATGTAGAGTTCTTCTGCACGGTTCATGGCGACCGCGGCTGAAAGACCGATTCTGCCTGCACCAACGATTAATGCGGTTGTATCAAGCGGGGCAGGTGCGGAAAGTTTCTTTTCCTTGGTGGTGACGTTTTCGACTTTTACCGGGCTTGCGGTTGCTTCATATGCGGCCTTTGCCTCATCATAGTTTTCATATTTACCGTGTGCGTGGCGGGCTTCAAGAACATCTGTGCCGCGAGTACCTTTGAGAGTAAGCACCCAGTATTTGGTGGGAACAAACGCCTCGATTTCACGCTCGCGGTCGACAATCATGGATAAAGTCGGACTCTGCACACGCCCTACCGATAAAATGCTGTCAGCACCGCGGTGGGCCGCAATCGACATGAAACGCGTCAGAGACGCGCCCCATACCAGGTCAATAATCTGACGGGATTCGCCTGCTGCTGCGAGGTTGAAATCAAGCGGTTCCGCATTTGTGATTGCGGAAAGGATTTCATCCTTCGTGACTGCGGAGAAACGTGCACGGTCGATGAGGACGTTTTTGTTTGCCGCACGGATTAACTCATAGGCTTCTTTACCTATAAGTTCTCCTTCAGTATCAAAGTCCGTTGCAATCGTGACGCGGTCTGCTTTTTTTGCAAAACGCTGCATCAGGGAAACGATTTTTTTCTCGGTCGGATTCTTTACTACGCCTGCATTAATGAGAGAACGCGGCGGGCGTTCTGCAGAACGCCAGTTTTTGTAACCGTCTACGAAATCGACTTCAACTACATGACCGCGAAGTCCCATTACAGTGGTGTCGCCAAAGGAGTACTGCACTGCAACTCCGTCACGGGTTGCAGACACTTTTTTGCCGTTGGCAAGAAATGCCGCAATCCGTTCGGCAACCAGGTTCTTTTCGGCGATAATTAAGTGCATTTATTCTCCAAGGATTTTTGAAATTGCTGCATGTATTTCACGCGGGTCGGCTTTGCCTTTTGTCTCTTTCATGACCTGACCTACGATGAAGTTTAATGCGCCCTTCTTGCCTGCTTTATGGTCGGCAACTGCCTGCGGGTTTTTGTCCATGATGCCCTGAATCAGTCCGGTGTAGTCAACGCCTTCCTCGCGTTCAAGACCGAGACGGGCGACAATTGCCTGCGGTGATTCGGCACAGTTTCCGTCAAGCCAGGCACGGAGAACTTCGACTCCTGCCTTGTCGGTAATCTTTTTGTCGCGGACGAGTTCGATGAGTTCCTTAAACATGTCTGCATGACCGGTAACTGCCGAAACCTCAAGGTCGCGGTAGTTTAATTCGCCGATTAAGACATCTGCGGTCCATGATGCTGCAATTGCGGCTCCAGCGGAGGCAATGCGTTCATAGAACTCTGCCAGGTGCAGGTCGCCTGTAAGCGTACGCGCATGGTTTACTGCAATGCCGTACTGTTTCATGAAACGGTCGCGGCGTGCATCAGGCAGTTCCGGAAGTTCGATACCTGCAACCCAGTCTGCAACGCGGATAACCGGTAAATCCGGTTCGGGGAAGTAGCGGTAGTCTGTTGCCGTCTCTTTGGAACGTGCAGATGTAGTGGTACCTTTTCCTTCCTGGAAGTGACGGGTTTCGCGGGCAATTTCTCCTCCGCGGCGGATAAGGTTCTTCTGACGGGTGATTTCAAAGGTCAGTGCCTTTTCCACACCTTTGTAGGAGGAGATATTCTTGATTTCAACACGCTCGTGTCCTTTAATGGAGATGTTTGCATCAACACGGAGGGAACCTTCTTTTTCCGGGTCAAAGACATTGAGGTACTCAAGTGTTGCCCGCAGCTTGTTTAAGAGGCGGCGTGCCTCTTTCGGGCTGGAAAGTTCCGGTTCGGTAACCATTTCAATAAGCGGGATACCGGATCTGTTGTAGTCGACAAGGGTGTACTGACCGGTTGAGGGGGTGCCTTTGTGGACTAATCTTCCCGGGTCTTCTTCTACATGGATACGGGTAAGATTGACTACCTTCGGGTTTCCTGCATCGTCTTCAATTTCAATGTAGCCGCCTAATGCAAGCGGGTTGTCACCCATGGTAATCTGGTATGCTTTGGTTAAGTCCGGATAGAAGTAGTTCTTCCTGCAGAACTCACCTTCTTCGGGGATGCTGCAGTTCAAGGCTTTGGCGACTTTGAGTGCATACTCGACTGCCTTTTTGTTTAATACCGGCATTGCACCCGGGAGACCTAAACAGACCGGACATACGTGGGTGTTCGGCGCGTCAGAGCGGAAGTCGGCAGAACATCCGCAGAACAGTTTGGTTGCGGTGTTTAACTGACAGTGTACCTCAAGTCCGATAATGACTTTGAATTCTTCGTCAGCCATTTATTTTGCCTCCTCGAATGCAAGTGCGGCATTAAGAATCGTTTCCTCATCGTACATTCTGCCCATGAGCTGCAGTCCGACAGGCATTTCGTGTGCTTCGCCGCAGGGAACGGAGATTGCAGGAATGCCGGCAATGTTTACCGGGACCGTCAGAATATCCGCCTGATACATTTCAAGCGGGTTTGCGGTGAGTTCACCGAGTTTCGGTGCCACATTAGGCATGGTAGGTCCTGCAAGCATATCGCATTCTTTCAGTGCTTTCGCAAAGTCTTTTGCGATTGCCTGACGTGCGTGCTGTGCTTTCACATAGTATTTGCCGTAGTATCCTGCGGAAAGTGCGAAGGTACCTAAGAGAATTCTTCTGCGGACTTCCTGACCGAATCCTGCGCTTCTGACTTTGGTGTATGCATCATGCCATGAGAGATTCATTTCAGGTTCGGGTCCGTATCTGACGCCGTCGAATCTGTCAAGGTTTGAGGATGCTTCGCAGGTGCAGGTGACGTAATATGCTGCAAGTGCGTATTTCATGGACGGAAGCGAGACTTCTTTGGTTTTTGCGCCGAGGGATTCGAGTTTTGCGATTGCCTTTTTGACAACGGCTGATACTTCTGCGTCAACGCCTTCGCTGAAATATTCCTTTGGGATACCGATGACTTTTCCTGCAATATCTGCTTTAAGACCTGCTAAGTCATAGGGTTTATTTACGGAAGTGGAGTCCATTTCGTCGTATCCGGCGATTACGGAGAATAATTTTGCAACGTCACGGACGTTTGCTGCAAGCGGACCTATTTGTTCAAAGGAGTTGGAGTAGGCGATTAAGCCGAAGCGGCTTACGCGACCCCAGGATGGTTTTAATCCGACAATGCCGCACCAGGATGCCGGGCATCTGATGGAACCTCCGGTATCTGAACCAAGAGCCATGGGTACAAGTCCTGCGGCAACAACTGCTGCTGAACCGCCGGAAGAACCACCTGTTACGCGGGTTGTGTCGCGGGGGTTTAAGACCGGACCGAAAGCGGAGTTTTCGTTGGTTGAGCCCATACCGAACTCATCCATATTGGTTTTGCCTGCGATGGTTGCTCCTGCTTTTTTGAGGAGGGAAACTGCGTGTGCATCGTAAGGCGGGATATAATTTTTCAGGATTTTGGATGCGCAGGTGGTCTCAATATCTTTGGTTGTTATATTGTCTTTTACTGCAACACGGATGCCGGATAAAATACCCTTTTCAGGGGAAGCAATCTCGGTTGTGTTGAGGAATGCGTTGAACTGGTCTGCCATCTTAAATCACCTTCGGTGCTCTGATGTAGCCATCTTCAGGGTTATGGCTGTTTTTGAGGGCGGCGTCCTGACCGATGGATTCTTTTACCACGTCTTCGCGGAATACGTTGACTAAGCGGCGTTCGAGGGTTTCGGTTATCTCAAGCGTGTCAAGTATGTCAAAGTATGCGAGAATTGAGTTGAACTGCTCGGTAAATTTCGGCAGTTCTGATGCAGAAATGCTTAAATCGGCAAGTTCTGCGATATGGGTTACGTCGTTTTCGTTTACCATGGTTGCTCTTTTTTCGTTTATATATATGTTAGTGAGTAATTCACTGCTTATAATGTTTGTTAATTGTGGTCGGGTTTTTGCTATAGAGAAGGGGTTACGAAGTGCTGCTGGTGTGAAAAAGCGCGCAGGGATGTTTTACTGCATAACCTGCTTTTTGGAGTTTCTCAATATCCCCCCCTATCCCTTTAAATCCATTCAAAAACAATACAATAGTAACTCTATGAATATGCCAAAGTTTGCGGGTATCAGATACTCCGCTTATATTACAGGTGTCCTTTTTGCCATCCTTGCTTCTGTCTGCAACGGTTTTGACACCCCGTTAAAACAACTTTTTACCGGTGATGTAGGGCCGTTCATGATTATTGCTTTCCTGTTTCTGGGAAGTGCAGCAGGCTTTGCACTCGTATCATTAATCGGCTGCAAAACCACCATCAATAATAAAGACCGCCATGTGAAAAAAAGCGATATCCTGTTTTTAATTGGTGTTATTCTTACAACATTGTTAGCAAATATCTGTGTCTGCCTTGGTCTTCAAACCACATCTGCATCAAGTGCTTCGGTTCTTCTGAGTTTTGATACAGTGGTTACTGTGGTTATTGCCCTTCTGATTTACCATGAAAAAGTCAGCAAACGACTCTGGATTGGTGTGATATTCATAGTTCTCGGAAGCATAGCACTTGCGGTAAAAGACGGTTCAGCATTTATCTTTAATACAGGTTCTCTTCTGATATTACTTGCAGCACTTTTCTACGGCATCCGTGCAAACATTTCTAAAAAACTTTCCGGCAAAAACCCCTCTGAAGTGGTAATTATCAGAGGATTCGGTGTTTTTATCATTGCACTGCCGCTCGGACTTGTATTTGGGGAAAGTATCCCGACAATTGGTGATGCCATTGCATTAATGTTCATCGGCATTCTTACCTGCGGATGCGTACTGTTTTTTACGCTTTGTGCTCAGAAAAGACTCGGTGCTGCAAAAACCGGTGCAATATATGGAATAAGTCCTCTTCTTGGTGCCGTATTTGCCTTTATTATCTTAGGTGAAGTTCCAAGCGCGTCATTTATTGCAGCCCTGATACTTATCATTCCCGGCCTCTACTTTTCAGTTGTCAGAAACACAGATAATCCTGTACCTGAAGAAACCGACACCGCCCTGCATTCTGATGAATCTCCGCTTCTGGTAAATATGAGCGAAGCTGCAAAGCAGCATGCACGAAATTATTTCACCGCATTCGGTTTTGTCATAATGGCACTGCCTCACATTATTCTGATTCTCTCGGAATTCGGCTATGCCGGCGGAAAGGAACAAAGTTTTGCCCTCATGAATTTTACAGCAGACTATCTTGCGCAGATGGCTCCGGGAATATTTCTTCTTATCTGCGGTATTATTCTGCTGATATTGAGAAAACGGACGTTAATCGGATGTATGTTTCTGTTTAACGCGGGGATACTGACTATATACTTATTCTATTCAGAAGATACGGTTATGGCTGTCGGCTGCGGTATTTTCTACCTGATTTTTGCCCTGATACTTCTGACATCCAAAGAAAAGCAGAAATACCTTCTTGCCGCGGTTAACATTTTCTGTGCAGCAGGTCTCGTCAGCAGATTTTTCGGAGCAGACGCAGAGGTTCATATCATTTATGTAATTCTGCAGATTATTGCCGTACTTTTCCTGCTGTATCTTGCAGTGGCGAGTTCGGCAGAACGCATGAACTTTTTGCTTCGGGATTACATCGTCTGTGACTGCGAAACGCCATTTTCCAGAACCGGCACGATGGTCGGATTTTTATATGCCGCAGTGCTTATGAGTTCCTGGCTTCTTCAGGATCTGGGTCTGTTTGTGACTGGCTCATTTGTGTTTGTAAATCTCGCCGGCTTTATCTGTATAGGAATGCTTATCATTACCGGAATACTGCTCTTGTTTATCGGAGGATGTCGAATGATGCCTGTACTGCTGCTAGGTATGGCACTTGGGTTTTTAATGGATATAGGATACACTGCCACACTGCCGGTTGTTATTTCTATACTGTTCCTTTTCCTTGGTGTCTTTGCCGTAATGCGCCAGTCCCCGCAGCTGCTTTCTGCGATATTCTGTATCAGTTGCGCATTTAATCTGTTGCTCTATTATGTCGGAGTGTTATATCCTGAAGTACAGCTGGTAATGCTGCTGCTGGATGGAATCGGGCTAATTATCGCTCTTTACATGGCATTGGCAGACTTTTCGGAAAAGCCGAAACTGCCTGTGCTGTAATTTTGCAATAAACCTCGAGAAAAAAGAGAAGAATTACTGACCGGAGTAGAGGCGGGATATTTCCTGCATTCTCTTATCTACGGCCTGCATCTGCTCGCCGAGTTTACCGATAGACTCGGTAAGGCGCTTTGCTGATGCATCCATCTCTGTAATCCGGTCCTTTAAGAAAGATACTGCATCTTCAGCTGATTTCTCAACAGTAATGCCTGCACCAAGTCCAACAAGAACCTTTTTTGTATCGACGACTTTTGCACGGACAGAAACCCCGCCTCCGAGCGTCAGAAGAGTAATAACCTCATCTTCTGCTGCATTGAACGCCTCAATTGCATCAATGGATGCAAGAGCTTCTGCACGCGCCGTCTCGATAAAACGCAGCTGCTGATTCATCATCTCAAACTGCTGCGCATATTCATTTGCATAAGCCTGAAGGGACTGAGCCTCTGCTTCAAGCTGCTGCTTACTTACATTAGTTGCCATCGACTGCCTTTACAGAATCAATGGTAATGTACTTGCGCTCAAGTCTGTGCTTGCTGCCAAACGTTGCAAGGGTGTGTTCACCTGCAAGCTTTTCGGAAGCAGCGTCGACAATCTTTGTATAGGGCTTCATAACGCCATCGTTTTTGAAAGTGCCCTTAACCTCGTATTTCGGCATTTTTTAACCTCACGAATTTATTTCGGATTACTCCTCATCGAAGAATCCGAACACATCCTCAATTCTACCCAGTTCAAAACCGGTAGTCGTATTTCCAGCCAGATATCCTTTGGAATTTAAGAGAAGACCGCATCCGATTAAGTTCGAACCCATGTTTACCGAGCCTGTACCAATCGAAAACGTGTCAGGAATCTCATTTTCAAGTTTCTCAATCTCTTCAGGAGTTGAACGTGCCGGGAGAAGCACACCTGCATTGTTGCAGGCACACGTCATGCCAACCGTTCCGACTCCGCCAAAAGACATCGGAATAACTTTGACCTTTAAGAATTCACCAACCATCTTCTGCATCTCAGACGACATATCAGGATGAACAACGGCGAATGAATCATTGGTCAGAATCACATTACCTGCCGCATTCATTTCCTCGCCGAGCAGGAGCACGTCTCCATAATCCTGCAGCAGGTCAAGTTCAGAATCCTGAATGAGTCCGGAGCATACGAAACCGCGTGAGTTACCGGTCAGTAAAAGACCGATAACCGAAGAACCCTGAATGAACGTCTCTTCGACTTCAACGTCGAAGGTCTCGCCTATCTTGTCCTTGAATTCCTTCGGGGAATCAATCGGGACAAAGGCAACGTCATCAAAGACACGCGCAAATACACCGATGTTCGGATCTCCATTCAGCGACAGTGTTGGGTCCATTTAGTTTATTCCTCAGCAAGTTCAGCCTGGACCTGTCCATCGTCGAACTTCATTGCCCGAACGCGGATTCTCCGTGGCGGTTTGTGTGCGCCGCGTGCCCAGATTGCTTCGTTAATGCTCTTGTCGAGCTTAACATCTTCACTTTTCATGTGGTGTTCGAGATATCCGCGAACGTCCGAGATTGCTGCGTTTGCACGCTTGTAACACGGAACACGCTTGACATCGCGAAGCGGGATCACATAAATCTGCTCTTTCTGTACTTCTACCATTTTCTTACACCTTCAGAGTGCTGCGGCGCCACATCCGTCTCTTCGGATGGGAGACAACCTGGCGCTTGGTTTTAATCATGACCCAGGACGGAACTCTGCGGTTCTGCTGGGTTGCTTTGGAAAGTCTTACTTTCCGTGCTTTGGTAAGTCTGCTCATGGTTTTTTCACCACTTTCTTTTGATAACCAGAGACTGCTCATGGCTTGGAGGGAAGAACGGTTTGTAGTCCACACCCCGTACCGCAAGGGCATTTCTGATTTCTCTTTCATAGTCTCCGTTTGCGATAGTTCCCGTTTCGCCGTAGGCGACTTCAAAGAACTTCTCTGCGAGCCGGAGAATTTCTGTTTTACCGATACCGAGAAGCGGGCGCATATAACTTACGCCGTATTTCATTTCAAGGCTCTGTACTTCGGATTTCGTCCGCATCGGAACGCGGTCATCACGACGGGTTCCATCGGCAACCACCTCATATTCCTGTGCTGCAGCACATAAAGACCGTCGGTGGATTTCGTTGATTACATCGTTCGGGTATCCGTCATGGATAAGTTCCTCAACAACCTCATCAAGGAAACCTGGCGCAAAGGCGATTTTCCTCCACGGAAAGCCGAGTTCCTTTGCCGCTGCCTCAATGCTTGGGATTTGCGAGTTTTCATCAAAGACATAGGTTAGAAGCTCTACTTCATAGTCCCGTGACAACAGGACCGCGGCAAGACTTGAGTCTTTTCCGCCGCTGTAAAGCACACCTGCTTTCATTTACACTCTGCGGATATTGAATTCCCGTTTCTGCGGCATAATCTGCGAGAGAATTGCCTTGAGCTGTGCATCGGTGATTTTCTGTGTCAGGCGTCCCGACTGGGCAAGAGCAACAATCTGCTGTTCAACATTGGCAGCGATGTCAGGCTTGGTTAACTTGATAGTTCCAAGTCTCTCGCGGGCTTCAGGTTCCATAACCTGCATTAACACAGACTGAATCTGAGCCTGCATCTGCTGCCTGCGCTGGAGTTGTTCCTGCTCGGCCATCTGCTGCTGCTGCATCTGCATCATGCGCTGACGGCGGAGTTCTGCGAGTTCTTCGTCTTCACCCATTTTGGTTACCTGAATTTAGTACTTTGCAAGTGCCGGGACTGCTTTGACTGTTTCTTCTTTCATTGCGTATGCAACGCCGTCAAGGAATTTGCGTCCCTTTGCAGTAACTGCGCGACCGCCGGTGACTTTTTCTACAAAGCCTGCTGCCTCGAGCTGCTGCATAACTTTTCTGGCAATGCTTCCACTGCCTTTTCTGAAGTGGGACGGCTTGGAACCGTTGTCCTGCATACCTCCGTAAATGGACCGCATGCGTTCGACTCCTAACGGACCGTCAACGTAGATTCTGCGCAGTACTGCTGCAGATCTGATGTACCACCAGTCGGGATTCTCCGGCGGCATCTGTTTGTGTACGCCAGTCTTGACGTATTCAGACCATTCCGGTGCTTTGATCTCAGAGATGCCTTTGAGCTCTTCAGCTGCCTTGGTAATGAATGCGTTAGCTGGTATGTCAAATACTGTTGTCATAGACAAGCCTACTGTAAAAGTCTGTACCTTTCGGCACGATTTGGTTACGGACGAGTGTCCCCAACCTGACAAGAACAGTGCATATTCATTAGTTCTCTGAGTATATATAAGTAACTCAGAAAACAGGAAAAAAAGTATATTTTCGGGGATATTCAGTAGTTTGCCAGATACCGGTTGATTTCCCAGTCAGTAATCGAGCGAGAGTATTCGGACCATTCGAGTTCTGCAATGCGGCAGACCTGGTTTACCACGTGCCCTCCAAGCACGCTGCATAACAACTCATCTGCAAGAAGTGCTGCATTTGACTGAAGCAGACTTTCCGGCAGGCATTTGATACGGGCTTCCTCGCGTTCGGCCGCCGTCATTCTGAAAATGTTGTCGTCAACATTTTCCGGCGGCTCAATCTTATTTTTGACTCCGTCAAGACCTGCTGCAAGGATTACGGCAAAAGTAAGGTAAGGGTTACAGGTCGGGTCCGGACTTCTTACCTCGGCACGGGTGCTTTTGCCACGGGAGGAGGGGACGCGGATTAAGGCCGAGCGGTTCATTGCAGACCAGCCGATGTAAACCGGTGCTTCATAGCCGGGAATCAGACGCTTGTATGAGTTTATGGTCGGGTTTGCAACCCGGGTAATTCCTTCGATATGCTTGAGAACGCCGCCTATGAAATATCTTGCTGTATCGGAGAGCTGGTGTTCGCCGTTTTCGTCATAAAATGCATTTTTTCCGTCCTTCATTAAAGAACAGTTGACATGCATACCTGAACCGTTTATGCCGTAAATCGGCTTTGCCATGAAGGTTGCGTGCAGATTGCGCTTTAATGCAAGAGTTTTTGCGGCAAACTTGAAGGTAACGACTTTGTCTGCCATTGCAAGAGCATCACCATAGGTGAAATCAATTTCATGCTGGGACGGCGCTACTTCATGATGCGATGCTTCAATATCAAATCCCATTTCGGACAGTTGGATAACAAGGTCGCGCCGCACATCTTCTCCCGGGTCAGTCGGTGTCTGGTCGAAGTAACTTCCGTGGTCCTGAAGATCTACAGTTGCACGGCCTTCTGCATCACGCTTGAAGAGGAAAAATTCCATTTCCGGTCCGACGTTAAATGTGTAACCCATTTCCGCTGCTTTTTTTAACTGGCACTGCAGAATGTAGCGCGGGTCGCCGGTAAAGGGTTCTCCGCGTGTTGTGTAAACGCTGCAGATAAAACGTGCAATCCGGAAATCCTGATCGGACCAGGGAATTATCTGGTAGGTTTCGGTTGCCGGTTTTAAGACCATGTCGGACTCTTCCAGACGGGCAAAACCCTGAATGGATGAACCGTCAAAACTGATTCCTGCAGTCAGTGCCTTTTTCATCTGTTTTGTGGGGATTGCCACGTTTTTGGTCTTTCCTTCAAGATCGGAGAACTGCAGAAGAACAGATTTTACATTGTCCGATTCAAGCCGGTCAAGTATTTTTTGTATTTCGTCTGGCATTTGTTATAATAATGGGTTGTATGAGATATTAAAGGAAAGGATGAGTGATGAAAAAAGAACGAGTATGAAAGATTATTAATGCACAACCTTGTGCACAAGTTCGCCGATTAACGTCCGCTTTAACTCGATTGCATTGTACTGACACATTTCATGACAGCAGTAGCAGCGAATACAGTTCGTTAAATCAAATGATGCCTTGCCGTTATTGATGATGGCTGCTTTGACCGGACAGATTCTTGCACATTTGCCGCAGCCGACACAGAGTTTTGCATTAATCACCGGGCTTGGCGCATAGAGTTTTCCGGTTCTCTGCAGTTTGCGGTAGAATTTGCGAATAGGGCGGGTTTCATTTTCCGGATGGCGGTATGTCGAGGGGTGCACGAAAGTTGTAATCGGCACAATTTCATCACCTTTAACGCATACCTCGTCAATTAAACCGCGGCGAAGGGCTGCCATTGTAGTTCCGATGCACTCCGGACTCATCGAAATTAGTGTCTGGGCAGATAAATCAAGACCGTACACCGACTTTGATGCAAGAATATAGCCAACTTCGCGCGGATTTCCGCCCTGGGGTCCGTCACCCTCCATTCCCACAACAGCATCCATTATGCAGAAATCCGGCTTGATTAACTCGTTTAAGTCAACAAGCATCTCGGAAAAGTCCATGCTGTCGGGGAATCTGGAATGGAAAACCGGTTTGTCAAGACCCGGCACGACACCAAAGGTGTTTTTGACCGCGCCGGAAAAATGAGTAAACATGTGCGTCTTGAGTTTACATATGGAAATTACGACATCCGCCTCACATACCGGGTTGATGACCGTAAAGCGCTTCATTATGACGCCTTCGGGAAAAGACCTGTCCTGCGAGCCGGTATCAAGGTTCGGCTCGACACCGAGGTCCTTTGCAATGTCTTCAATACCGCACTTTTTATAGATTTTTTTCAATGAATGAACACTGTAGACAATTCCCGCACCCGGACTGTCTGCTATGGATAAAATACCCCCTGCATCCTTTACGAGTTTTCCAACCGCCCATATTACCGAAGGATGTGTTGTTACCGCACGTTCAGGTGCAGCTTCAGACAACAGGTTCGGCTTTAAGAGAACCTTCTTTCCTTTTAAGTCCGGAAAACCTCCTGCTGCCTTGACTGCTTTGCGTACCGCATTCAAAACAGTCTGCCTTTCATAGGTTTTACATAGTGCCGAGCCGGTTATTGATTTCATATTATATAGATATACTATTGTTTGTGAGTTCTCCTATAAAACTTTTCGAGTTTCTATTTGTCTTCCACACCGGTCTGCACAATCCTGAAAGCCCATGCAATGTTTTCAGGCATAAAGCGGTGTTTGACAAGAACCGCACGGCGGAAGCCTGGATATTTTTCCACTCTGACAATTACTTTGGAGATATGAGCAAGAGCCGTGCCTCCAAGACCGGAAAGCCTGTTGTGCTCAACATCCATAAAGACCTGGTTGGTGATAATTACAGGAATATTGAAGCGTTTGGCTATTCCGAGAAGTTTGAGCATCTGGTTTGAAAGAAGTGAAAGAGCGTCTTTTGACTCAATCTGTTCCAGGCGGTAGTAAGATGTTGCTGAATCAAGAACAATAAGTCCTATGTTTCTGACCTGCATTAATCTGCTGCACTCAAGAATTTTTGCCCCCTGGTCGGCAAAGTTTTCCGGTTCGAAAAGATACAGGCGCAAAGCAAATTCTTCAACGCGGTCTCCTGCGAGCTGTTTGAAGCGTTCTATAGAAAAGCCCTCGGTATCGATATATATAACGCCGCGACCTGAGGATAAAACCGATACTGCACAGGCAAGGGCAAGTGTGCTTTTGCCGCTTCCCGCTTCACCATAGAGCTGGGTGATAATTTTCGGTTCAAGCCCGCCGCCAAGAAGTTCATCAAATCCCGGAGAACCGGTGGATATGCTTACTGGTTCTTCCATGCTTCCTCTTCTGCCATGCGTTTGATGTCTTTTACCGGAATGCCGGTCTCAAGCGCGATTTTTCTGCAGTCGTCAAACTCCGCTTTGCGTGAATATATCTTTCCATCTGCAAAGGCGTATTTTATCCGCACTGGATAAATTCTGCCGTTGATTGCAAGCGTCTCGTCTGCAAATTCCCGTTCTGCGGTGAAGCGGTGAATCATCGGAATGCAGCGGATGCCTAAAGACCCGGTTTCGATTGCTAAAATCCGGGCAAGACGCGCGGAATCTTTCGGCATCGCAATAACGCGGATGAGAAAACCTGGCCGTCCTTTTTTCATCTGAATCGGAATAAAAGACGCATCACGTGCTCCTTCTGCCATCAGGCGCTCAAGGGTGCTTCCAAGAATTTCTCCCGATACATCATCGACATTGGTTTCAAGCACATCAACGGTGTTTTCTGACGCTGTTTCTTCAAACAGCAGGGCACGCAGGATGTTGGGATGGTCTTTTGGATTTCGGGTTCCTGCCCCTGTGCCGAGTCCAAGAAGCCGCCCGGCAGGCTCAATGGCCGGAAAAGACGCGGCAAATTCCGAAAGCAGAGCTGCACCGGTGGGTGTGCAGAGTTCGCCTTCATATGAGGAAAGTTTTACCGTCAGACCTGCTTCTTTTACAATTTCAGCCGTTGCGGGTGCAGGGACCGGTAAAATTCCGTGCGCACAGGTAAGCGTGCCCGAACCGAGTGCAAGCGGCTTTACATAAACCCCGTCAATATTGAGCGATAAAAGAGCCGTGCAGGAACCTAATATATCTGCGATTGCATCATCAGCGCCTACTTCATGGAAATGCACATGGTGCGTTTTATGCACGCGGGATTCCGCACGCTCAATCCGTTCAAAAACACGTTTTGCAAGGCTTTTTGCTTCAGCAGGAGCGGATGAGGCATCAATTATTTCTACGATTTCGTCAAGACTGCGCGGCTCTTTTGAGGTTTTGGTGCGGACATAGGCAGCAGGTACTTCTCCACGGTACACTTCAGATATTTCCGGGGTGGAAACTGCCGCAACCGCAGAAAGTACGGCAGATTTGTCTGCGCCGAGAGACAGCAGGGCGCCTGATATCATATCACCTGCCGCGCCGAAACAGGGGTCAAAGACGAGAATCTTCATGAGTTATTATATGTTGGTCGGACAGGGCATTAAGCATTTTTCTCTCATGAGAAATACAAGCCTATATCTTATGACACACCAAATACTTACTCGTAAAGGATTACCTCTATGAACAAATCAATAGTTACTGTAGTCGGCAAAGATTCGGTAGGTATCATTGCAAAAGTCTGTACCTACTTCGCAGCAAACGAAATCAACATTGAAGACATCTCCCAGACCATTGTACAGGGCTACTTCAACATGATGATGATTATCGACACCTCCAAATCAGTCAAACCCTATGGAGACCTTGTCGAAGAACTCACCAAACTCGGTGACGAGACCGGTGTGAAAATCCGCTGCCAGAAAGAAGAAATATTTACCCGTATGCACAGAATCTGATACTCATGATAAACATTTCCGAAGTCATTGAGACCAACAACATGATCGAGTCGGAAAAACTCGATGTGCGCACCATTACGCTTGGCATCAGTCTTTTGGACTGTATCGACCCTGACCTTGGCAGACTCAATGACAATATCTTCAATAAAATAACGACCGCGGCACGCGATTTAGTCAAAGTCGGTAAAGACATTGAGCGCGATTTCGGTATTCCTATTGTAAACAAGCGTATTTCAGTGACACCGATTTCCCTGGTCGGAGGTCCTGCCTGCAAAACGCCTGAAGACTTTGTAACGATTGCAAAAACTCTTGACCGTGCGGCAAAGACAGTAGGCATCAATTTCCTCGGCGGCTATTCTGCACTAGTCTCCAAAGGCATGACACCCGCAGAGGAAAATCTCATCCGCTCCATTCCGCAGGCCTTAGCGGAAACTGACTTCGTCTGCAGTTCAGTAAATGTCGGCTCAACCAAGCAGGGCATCAATATGGATGCGGTCAAGTTAATGGGTCAGGTAATCAAGGAGACCGCAGAGCGCACTAAAGACAAGGGCTCTATCGGCTGCGCAAAGCTGGTGGTATTCTGCAATGCACCTGACGACAACCCGTTTATGGCAGGTGCTTTCCACGGAGTTACTGAAGGTGACCTTGTTATCAATGTGGGAGTTTCAGGTCCCGGCGTTGTAAAGCATGCGCTTGAGTCCGTCCGCGGCAGAAACTTTGAACTGCTTTCTGAAACCGTTAAAAAGACAGCATTTAAGGTTACCCGTGTCGGTCAGCTGGTGGCAATCGAAGCATCCAAAAGACTTGGTGTTCCGTTCGGCATTGTCGATTTATCCCTTGCTCCGACTCCGGCAGTCGGCGATTCGGTTGCAGAAATATTAGAGGAAATGGGTCTTGAGTCGGTTGGTGCCCCCGGAACTACCGCAGCTCTTGCTCTCTTAAACGACCAGGTTAAAAAAGGCGGTGTTATGGCAAGTTCCTTTGTCGGCGGTCTTTCGGGCGCATTTATTCCTGTCAGTGAAGACCGGGGCATGATTGATGCGGTCAACAGGGGTGCTTTAACGCTTGAAAAACTCGAGGCAATGACCTGTGTATGTTCTGTAGGTCTTGATATGATTGCGATTCCGGGAAATACTCCGGATACAACGATTTCCGGTATTATTGCAGATGAGGCGGCAATCGGTATGATTAACCAGAAGACGACTGCCGTCCGTCTTATTCCGGTAATTGGAAAAGATGTCGGTGATACTGTTGAATTCGGTGGTCTTTTAGGATATGCACCGATTCAGCCGGTAAACAGATTCTCCTGTGCGGAGTTTGTCAACCGCGGAGGAAGAATTCCAGCACCGATTCACAGTTTCAAAAACTGATTCACTTATTTTTTTACTCTCAACCCGACACCTTTAATCCTTTATACATTGATTATTAATGAATGAAACTCCTTGACCTGATATTCAATATTATTCGCGGTGCCTGTATGGCAGCCGCAGACAGTGTTCCGGGCGTTTCGGGCGGAACTATTGCATTTATCTTGGGTTTTTACGAGAAGTTCGTATCTTCGATAAATGATTTGCTGCTCGGTCCCTTTGACGCTAAGAAAAAGGCGCTCCCTTTCTTAATTACGCTTGGAATCGGATGGGCAGGCTGTTTTTTAGTCTGTGCATCGGTACTTTCCCTTGCCTTTAAAACGCACATCTATGACTTAAGTTCGCTGTTTTTAGGCCTTACCCTTGCCGCAATTCCGCTTGTGGTCTATGAAGAACGCGAATGTCTGAAAGGAAAATACTACTGGCTGATTTTTACGGTAATCGGTGCCGGCCTTGTTCTGCTGCTTATGAATCTTGGTTCCTTCGGTTCTGTTGACATTACACAGATGAACCCGCTCCTTGCCTTAATTTTATTTGTGTCAGGAGCGCTTGCGATTTCTGTTATGCTTCTGCCGGGTATTTCGGGTTCTACGGTGCTTCTGATTTTAGGGCTTTATGTACCTCTGATTTCTGCAGTCAGCGCCTGTGTACATCTGAATTTTTCCGCGCTGCCTGCACTTCTGGTGTTTGCTCTTGGAATAATCTTCGGTCTTGCTGTATTTACCAAGGTCGTGCGCTGGTGTTTTAAAAAGTTCCGGCCGCAGACGATGTATCTTATTTTAGGATTATTAATCGGGTCGTTTTATGCGATAATACGGGGTCCTGCAACGCTTGCCGAACCGCTTTCAGCGCTTTCGTTCGATACGTTTTCGGCGCTGTTTTTTGTTCTTGGTATTCTGATTATAGCGGTACTGCAGATTGTTAAAGTGGTTACAGCAAAGAAAAGAGCCGGAAAATAATTTTTTTTTAGATTTTTATTAAAAAAAAAGTCAGCGGTTTCTTTTTCTCTTTTTTATATCCTCGCAGTCAATCAAAGTGAGTGTATTGAAATCATATTCCGCCCGCCATCTTTCATCTTCGTCAGGGGTGGTGAGAATACTTGTATGTCCGGAATAATACATTCCTGCCCGTTTGAAGAGGTCCATTATGAGATGGAGTGATTTACCGGGGTCTTTTGCTATGAGTACTGGTTTGTTTCTTTCGTCAGGTTCTGGTGTGCCGGTTTTGATATATTCATCACCCCAGACAAAATCAATAAAGTGTTTTACTGCCCGCTCAGGGGTGAAATGTAGATATGGTTTTCTTTCTTCCCGGCGGTCTGCAAGGACATAATAATCTGTGTAGTCGGTAATTTTTCCGTGTCGTATGCGGTATGCGGAAATATGGGAAATGTATGTGTTTCCACTGCTGTCGGTTTCGGTTTTTGTTTTGAGTACGATTACGCGGTGGAGTTTTCTGACAGCATCAAATCGTGTGTATTGTTCAATATCTCTTGGCAACGGGTTTGCTTTAGGGAACTGGTATTTGATCCGACAGTATTCTTCATGCATTATTTTAGTTATTGGAAGGCATAGTTTATTATATTTTTGGAGTTTAAATGTGATGTGTGTGTGATATCAATTGCATATTGTGTACAAGTATACATATATTTTATGAACAAATATGCATGAATTATCGCGGAAAAACACAAGGTAGCAACGGGGTGTAATTACATGCCGGAATTGAACTCTGCTGCAAAATCTCTTTACAGGCACCTTCCTTTTAGGTTATGCATCCGAAAATAGACTGCATTTTTTTGTCAAAATGCTTATTATGCAGTACTGCACAACTATTCTGTTATGGGAGTTATATGCAGCGGCTGGAAGGAAATCGTTCTTGCTCTTGATGGGTATGAGTATCTTGCTGATGAAAACAATGGAAACAGTATAACAATTCAGCAGGAAGACACTATGAGAACGACCGTATTAACGCTAGATGACAAGGGGTGTGTAGCAACCTCAACTTTGCAGCATGTTTCAGTTCCTTCTCAGAAAACCGGAGATGTACTGAAATTTCTTTCTCTGATAAGAGCATGTGACAGAAAAGTAGAACTGGTTCTGACCGGTACTCGTTTTCATACGGTGTGGAACTATGATGAGATGGCAGGAACTCTGGAATTTATTACCGGATTTAATGTCCGCAGGCTGTTTATGCAGATGGAGGTATATTATGCGGTTGAGTATGCAGTGAAGGAAAGTATGAGGCAGCTTGACTTTGTCGCCTCTGCTGTTTCAGATATCATAACTGCGGATGCGGACCCGGAAATCTTATCTGAAAAATATGAGAAAGAGTGTCTGCATAAGATTAAAAAGTATTTGCGCGGGCGCGGTTTGTTAGTGCATCTGCGTCATTATCTCCCGGCTTAACTGCCAAAATCTATTGTTCCTTCCCCCGGAGTCGGAGGCACAGGGCAGAGACCCGGGAAACCCGAATAAAAGCCCGAAAAAAGGACCCTGTGCCTTTGTTGTATTCTGATTTGTTTTTCTGAATTGTTTTCAGTTATGCTCTCTTTTCAGAGCATTTTTGTTGTATTGCCTGGCCGAAGCACTAATGTGTGTCCGGCTTGCAAAATAACATACGATGAGGGAGTATATAAATCCCTGACCGCGCGGTCCGAATCACTCAGGTGTGTGTATCTCTTTCAGAAGCATAGGGGTATTTTTGATAAGGGGTATATTAGGTTAACTGACTCAAATTCTGCGCTCCAAAACCTTAATTCAGCCCCGGAATCTATCCTGTTTTTGAGGTCTAAGAGTACAGCATGCCTCAAACCTAAACCTTTATCTTTAACCAACCCTAATAATATTATAACGCTTTTCACTGTTTATCAAAAACAGTATTGCTCAACTTTATAGACATCATATCTGCATCAGGTGCTAAAAAATGTCAGAAGAAACTCATGACGTAAAATCCGGAACCACCACCGTTGGAATCATATTCAAAAACGGCGTAGTATTAGCCACCGAACGGCGTGCAACAATGGGAACATTAATCGCCTCCAAAAAGGCAAAGAAAGTCCACGCAATCACCGACCATATAGGAATGACCATCGCAGGAGGCGTAGGCGACGCGCAGCAGCTCGTCAGAACCTTAAACGTCGAATGCAGTCTCTATGAAATCAGAAGAGGGCAGGAAATCAGTGTGGGTGCTACTGCCACCGTATTATCCAACTACCTCAACCAGAACAGATTTACCCCCTACTACGTACAGCTCTTAGTCGGCGGCGTTGACAAAAACGGTCCCGCAGTATATTCAGTAGACGCAGCAGGAGGCGCAACCCTTGAAGATGGCTTTGTTTCAACCGGCTCAGGTTCCACCACCGCATACGGCGTACTCGAAGACCGCTTTGCCCCGGACATGACCGAAGAAGAAGCCATCCGCTTAGCCGCCCGTGCACTCCGCGCCGCAATGCGCCGCGACTCAGCCTCCGGCGAAGGATACAATATAGCAGTAATAACCCGCGAAAAATTCGAGTACATACCCGAAGAAAAAATAGCCGGATACCTCAACTAACTTTTTTGGACGATTTTCATGCAGGTTGAAGAAAGACTGAAACAACTCAAAGATGCAATAAACAAGAAAGTCCCCGCAGGCGTCAAAGTAACCGACGTTGAATTCGAAGGACCTGAAATGGTTATTTATACCGACAATCCGCAGAAATTTGCCGAACAATCGGATTTAATCAAAACACTTGCAAAAGACCTACGCAAACGCATTGCAGTACGCCCCAACATCCTTGGCGATACCGAAAAAGCCTATGACATGATAAAAAAAGTCGTGCCCGATACAGCCGGCATCACCGACATATTTTTTGACAACGACACCGGCGAAGTTTTAATCGAAGCAGAAAAACCCGGTCTCGTCATCGGTAAAAACGGAGCAACCCTGCGCGACATAACAATGAAAACCGGCTGGACACCAAAAGCCGCACGCACACCGCCAATCCCGTCAGTAACCATCAAACAGGTTCGCCAGTACCTTCGTGAAACCCGCGATGAACGCAAAGAGTTTCTGCGCCGCTGCGGAAGAAGAATTCACCGCGATTCCTTATACACAAGCCGCGACCGCGACCAGTGGCTTCGTCTGACAACCCTGGGCTGCTGCCGTCAGGTCGGTCGTGCCGCATTCCTTTTATCCACTCCTGAAAGCAAAGTTTTAATCGACTGCGGCGAATCCCCTGGCGCAACCGGTCAGGCATCATCGCCCTATCTTCACATTCCGGAAATCTATCCATTCGACACGCTTGATGCGGTTGTATTGACCCACGCACACCTTGACCACTGTGCCTATGTCCCGCTCCTGTTTAAATACGGTTATGACGGACCTGTTTATGCAACACCAGCAACCCGCGACCTTTCAGCAATGCTTCAGCTCGACTACCTTGATGTAAACAACAAGGAAGACCGCGCCCCGCCCTACTCATCAAATGAGGTCCGTGAATTCGTCAAACACACAATTCCGCTTGGTTATGGTGATGTAACTGATATCGCCCCGAATATGAAGCTCACTCTTCATAACGCGGGTCATATCTTAGGGTCCTCCATTGCCCACTTCAATGTCGGAAACGGCTTGTACAATATCGCGTTTACCGGCGACCTGTACTATGCAAAGAGCCGGCTGTTCAACCCGGCAGTATCGCAGTTCCCGCGTCTGGAAGCACTTGTCATGGAATCCACCTACGGCGGTTCAGAAGACTTTGCACCCTCCAGAAACGAGGCGGAAGAACAGTTATATGCCGTCATCAACGAAACCCTCGGGCGCGGCGGAAAAGTCCTCATTCCGGCTTTTGCCGTCGGCCGTTCGCAGGAATTAATGCTCGCCCTTGAAGAAGGTATGAGAAACAAGAAGATTCCGGCATGCAAAGTCTATCTGGACGGTATGATTAAAGAAGCAACCGCAATGCATACGGCTTATCCGGAATACTTAAACAACGACCTGCGCAACCTGATTTTCCGCGACAACTACAACCCGTTCCTTGCGGAATGCTTCGAGCAGGTTGAGACGCCGGAGCAGCGTCAGAAAGTAATTTTTTCCGAAGACCCGTGTATTATCATATCCACAAGCGGTATGTTAAACGGCGGTCCGGTTCTCGAATACCTTTCAAACCTTGCCGAGTCCGAAAAGAACATGCTGGTTTTCGTCGGTTATCAGGCGGACGGAACCTACGGCCGCAGAATCCAGAAAGGCTGGCGCGAGGTGCCTATAGGAAAGAAGGGCAGTATTATCATCAACATGGAAGTAAGAACCGTCGAAGGTTTCTCCGGTCATGCAGACAGGAGACAGCTCATGAACTATGTGCAGTATGTGCAGCCGAAACCCGAACGCGTCTTCTGTATTCATGGCGAAGAATCCAAGACCATCGACCTTGCCAGTTCGATTTACAAAAAATACCACATCCAGACGGTCTCTCCGCAGAATCTTGAGACCTACCGGATGGTGTAATTTTTTTTTCAGGTTATCGGGCTTTTTTCAGGCAGCTACACCCGTCTTGCAAGCAGATAATGTCTTCTGTGCCCCGTAATAAGAACCCGGCATTTTGTTCCAATCGGTAAATCCTCTGAAATAACAATATTCTGATACGTCCGGTTGCGTGCCGTAACCGAACCGGGCTTTACAATTTCTGTTACCAGACAATCCACCGTCCGCCCTATCCACGAATCGCAGGTCTCGTCATAAATCTGATTAACCGCGTCGGTGAGCACCTTTGACCGGGCTTTTTTCACCGGCTCTGCGATGCGCTTCATTTTGGCAGCCGGCGTTTTGGGACGCACGCTGAACCGTGTGATATTTACTTTTCCTGGGCGCGTGCGCATAACCTGACCAACGGAAATATCCGCATCCGCATCGGTTTCATTTGAAAAACCGGCAATATAGTCCGTACAGATACGGATATCAGGATATCTGTCTCGTGCCTTTTTCACAATATATTCATACTGCTCCGCTGTGTAACGCCTGCCCATAAGTTTTAAGACGGAATCAGAGCCGGACTGCACCGGAATATGCAGGAACAGAAAGATTTTTTCATCTGCCATTGCGTCCAGCAAATCATCGAGAACGGGAAGCAGTGTATCAGGATTTGCCATACCGATGCGGATTTTGAAATCCCCTTCGATTTTGCAGAGTTCGCGCAATAAGTCCGGCAGACGAAGCCCTTCTTCGCCGAAATCAATACCCCATGCAGTTGTATCCTGCGCAGTGAGTTGCAGTTCTGCAGCTCCGCCTGCGGCAAACGCTTTTGCCTGGGCAATGATATCTTCCATCGGGAAACTGACAAGTTTTCCCCGTGCAAGACGTGTCACGCAGTAGGTACAGTGACCTGGGCATCCGCGCGCAATCTGCAGCACTGCAGTGCGGGAACCTTTTGCAACCGTTCCCACCTCGCGCCAGCAGGGGTGGATTTTTTCATCCGGAATAATAACTGCATCAGGATAAAGTTCCCGCAGTTTAACTTCTGCCACAGGCGGCAGACAGCCTGTGATGAACAGTTTTTTGTTTGCAAAAAGCGTCAGCCGTTCATACATGTGCTGCTCGGTTTTATCGATTACTATGCAGGTATTTATCAAAACGGCCTCTGCTTCACGCGGATTTTCTGTTATAGTACAACCCTGCGCCTTTGCGATTTCAATGAGTTTTGCCGTATCGCCGAAATTGTAGGTACAGCCGTAGGTTTCGGTATAGAGGCGGAGATTTTTTAAAAGAGAAATATTTTCATCCATTGTTATAGCAGTATTGGTTTTTCATACAGATATGTTTACCACAAACATTATAATAAAATGAAACCCAATGTAACTTATGGAAACCCAGAACGATGCAAACGTGTGTGATGTTCAGTTCTCCCTGCGAGTCCCAAAAAGCATGGCCGAAGAAATAGCAGCACGTGCCGCAGCAGAGGGAATCAAACCTGCATCCTGGATTAGAAAGACTCTGTCCAATGCAATTAATTCAGGTTCTGAACAGATGCAGCAGATGACAAAAGCAGATGTGCTTTACCTGCTTCAAAAAGATGCCGAGGTGCAGGAGTTAATCAGAAAAATTGCCGCCGGAAAAGACCTTGATAAAGAGTCGGAAAAACGCGAAAAGCGCCAGAGAAAGGAATACGAAGCGCGTCTGGATGATTTTGAAAAGATGCGCAGACGTCAGGGCAGGGAAATTGCTTCAATGGAAAAACAGATTGTGTCCCTTGAGCGCTCTCTTCAACGCGCCGAACCGGAAAAAGTGGTGCTTTTAACCAACGAACTGAATATGAAACGCACCATGCTTGCAAGTCTGCGTGAATCGGTTGCAGCAGTCGAACGCGAAATCCGCTCGGTAAAAACCGGCGCGGAAAGTGCGGGAGAACCGGACGAACTTGTGTTTGATGACGTTATCGAAGATGATGAGGAAACGCCGGAAAAAATATAACCTGCGACCTATATTTTTAATACGGACAAAAACCAATACAATACCTCAAGCACCAGTAGGGTAGCCAGGATATCCTTATAGCCTCCGGAGCTATGGACCCGGGTTCAAATCCCGGCCGGTGCGCTTATTTGCTTTTGTATTTATTATTTTCAGAAATTTAAACCGATACCGTATCCGATTAATTCATCCTCGTCTGCATCGGGATTTGCATCTTTATATGCCTTCACCGAAGCCGCGGTTGTAACCATTTTCTTATCGATTCCTCCGAAAAAACCGATTGCCGCACCTTCCAAAAACGCATCGTCATACGGAAACTCATCAGATTCCCGGCTGATTTCAAGTGCTGCACGCCATGACTCAAGTTCGTCTTTTGAAAGGGATTCGCCCGGGACGGCAAGTCCTGAGTGAATCAGAAAACGGCGAAGTTCCGAGTCAGGGATGGATTCAAAAGCCGCATTTTTCAAATCGCGGAACGCTGCCATGTCCTTTAACTCCATACATAACCTTTTGTTCTCTGTGCTCTTAATGTTTCCTGATAAAAACCGTATCTTTATCTTATCCGATAACTGATATTATTCATCATGGCTGTTCCCTTTTCCTGCCTGCAGTGCGGACTTTGCTGTCTTGGTATCGGTGAAATTGTGCGGATGAAGGAATGTGTCGGACCTTTCCGGTATATTGTCACCAATGAAATAGTACGCGAAGAGCATGCGGTCGAAATAACTCCGGAATACCGCGAACTTTTTGCAGACACATCGGTTCAGGAAGAACATGGCTCTGCATGTTTTTTTGTACGCAGGCGTCCGGACGGAAAATATGTGTGCACCATTCACCCCTACCGGCTTTTTATCTGCAGGGATTACGGATGTTGCAATGCGCGTATTTATAAAAACGGGCGTGAGTTCGGACGGATTAAAAACGAATACACTCTGATTACAGAAGATACTGTACTTCGTACACTATGGCATGACGAAGTGCAGACAAAAAGCCTTTCACGAAAAGAGGCAGTCAGTGTTTTGGAAGCCGCCGGATACTCGGTTGTTTTGTATGATTTAACCCTCGAACATGAATGAAATCCCTGTTAATTCCGGCTCTGTAATCTGCACCGACGGAAAAAAGCGCGATGTATCCTACTGTGCCCTGTGCCGTCATTCACGCTATTTTGTTGTCGGAGGAAAACAGGTCCCCTCTCCTGCGCTTGCCTGCTGCTCGATAGTACGGGCTGACAAACGCGTTGATTCCACGCGTGCATCTTTCGTCGGTTGTGCAGAAAAGTGCGGTGACGGATTTTCCAACGTGGGCAATATTATTTCATGAAACCGTATATTCTGCAAAACAATAATATAATATGCTGATTAGAAATAGTACCGGAAATTCATGCGTATCGGTTTTTGTAAAAAGTGTCGGGAAATTGTCGTTTTCAAGAATAGTGATAATACCTTCACCTGTGGAAAATGCGGTTATGAAACTGAAGCAGAACCGCTTAATCAGGAAATATATATTAACAGTGATGAGTCAGTTCTGATGGAATCAGCTTTCCTGTGTCTCAAAAAACATGATATTACAAAAGCCTATGACATCCTGGAACTTGTTCTTGAGCACAATCCGCAATGCGCGAAAGCATATGTCGGTAAAGTTCTTGCATTACGGAACCTGAGTAAGGAAAAAGATTTGAACCGCGTCAATCCGGAGTTTGCCTATTCTCCGGAGTATATAAAAGCTATGGATTATGCAAGTGGTGAATATAAAGAACAACTTGTTGCGTATAAAAATGAAAGTGAGTATCAGTATGCCTTACTGTGCGTTAACGCGAATGATTCCAGTATGTCCGTTCGTAAAGATGAACTGAAAACGGCTTTGGAGATTTTCGAACGGCTTGGTGATTACAAGGATTCACAGAAATTTCTCAAAGCCTACAGTAATGTACTTTCACTTTTAGAAAAAACTGAGACTGTCTGCGGCAAAGTACCTCAGAATCTCCAAAAGGGTGCAAAAAAAGTGATGACGCTTAAATCTGTCATTCTTTCGACTGTTATTCTTATCATTTTAATCTGTTTTGCGGGCAGATTTTTATTAGACATAGTTCCGGAATGCATAGGCAGCCCGGACCCAATGGTGATAGTCTTTATCCTCGTATTTTTACTTGGATTGGTTTTTTTCGTTGTCATAATAATTAGAAATCTTATATCTCTTGTGAGAAGAGGAAAGAACTAATACTTTTTTTATATGACCGGTATTCGTCTCTGCCCTCTTTTCTATCACATACATTAAGTAGTCAGAAAACCCATTAATACATACAATATGGACAAAGACAACCAGCCGATCAACTTAAAAGACGTCCTCATTGAGATGAAAGACATCTCGGAGCTTATGGTCGATCTGGCATATTCAGCAGTGCTTTTTGAAAGCAATGCTATAGCAGACGAAGTAATCGAACTCGAAGAACGCATGAACGACCTGGTCTATCAGGCACGGATTACCAGCATGATGAGTGTGCGCCGCATTGAAGAAACTGAGCCTATGAGCGGTCTTCTTCAGCTTGCAGAAGCCTCAAACCGCATCTCAACCCAGGCTGCAGACATCGCCAAAAACATTATGCGCCATGTCTCCTTCCCGGCAAATCTGCGCAAAGCGCTGCCGGATGCAGAAGAAGCAACCCACAGAACTGTGGTTGCACCGGGAAGCAGACTGGACGGTGCGCGCCTTGGCGACATAAAACTGCAGTCCGTAACCGGTATCCGCATTATTCTTATCAGAAGAATGCAGCACCGGATTTACGACCCTGACAAACACGCAGTTCTGCGCGCCGGCGATATTTTAGTAGGGCGCGGTCCGGAATACGGACTTGGCGAACTCTGCGAACTTGCAGGCCAGCCCCGTCCGAACGATGAAGACATACCTGTCGAAAAGATTTCCGACCTTGACCGGGCCGCAAATCTCATGATTGAGATGAAAAACATCGCAGAACTATCTGTCGGTCTTGCCTACACTGCACTGCTTCATGAAAACATGGACCTTGCAAACGAGGTTGTTGCGCTCGAGGAAGAACTCGATGAGATGCGTCTGAAACTTGATTTATGGACACTGGAAGCAGCAAAACGCGTTGCCGACCCCTCAAGTCTGCGCGGCATGCTTTACATGTCCTCCTTTGCTGAGTCCATATCTGACGCTGCATGTTCAATTGCAGATGTCGTCCTGCGTGAAATCGATGTTCCGCCGATTATTAAAAGAATCGTGCGTGAATCCGATGAAATTATCTCATGGGTCACGGTAAACAAAGGCTCTCCTTTACTGGAAAAGTCCTTTTCGGAGAGCAAACTCGGAACCGTGACAGGAATGGTGGTATTTGCGGTCAAGCATGAAAACCGCTGGAACTACCGTCCGGGAAGAAACACTGTACTGCACGAAGGAGACCTTCTTGTTGCAAGAGGCCGCCGCGACGGAGAGGAAAAACTCTACGAACTCTGCAGGGCGGATACTGATGAAATAGAAGAATATGAGGACGAATAAATGAAAACCGTATATCGTTTAGGGCCGGGGTGCGAAGTTGAAGATGTTGTGGAAGGCAATATCTACCTCGGAAAAGTCCAGGGGTTTGCAACCTTTGGCACATTTGTACAGCTTAATGACAAAACAAAAGGTCTTCTCCACAAAAGCAATGTAAAAACCGAAAAGAAGGAACGCGACAGCATCCTTGTTCAGGTTAACCAGATTCGTCCGAACGGAAATATCGACCTGCGCGAGGTCATTATGCAGGAAGGCGACTACGAGACCCAGCTTGTAGCCAAAAAGGTGGTCTTGTCCAAACTCTCCGACCTGAAGGCAAAAGTCGGCAGAAATATTACGATTGAAGCAGACGTGGTCCAGATTAAGCAGACCTCGGGACCAACCATTTTTACCATCTGCGATGATACAGGCATTGAAGATGCAGCTGCTTTTACCGAAGCAGGGGTTCGTTCCTACCCTGAAGTAAACTTAGGTGATATCGTCCGTGTCTTTGGCGAAGTAAACAAGAGAAACAACCAGATTCAGATTGAAGTTTCCAACATGACTGTGCTGAAAGGAGACGAGGCAGACGCTGTACGCGCAAGAATCAACCGCGCCCTTGAAGCACGTGCCGAACCTGATGAATCGATAAAACCGCTCATCGAAAGTGAAGTACTGAATGCGCTCTGGCCTGAGATGCGCAAACTCGCCAAAATCGTGCGCCGCGCTGTAATGACGCAGCAGCCGATTATTCTCCGCCATCATGCGGATGCGGACGGAATTTGTGCGGCTGTTTCTGTTGAAACCGCGGTTCTTCAGTTAATCCGTGACTGTGGCGGAGACCCTGACATGGACAACTTCCTTTTCCGCCGCTCACCGTCAAAGGCTCCGTTCTACGAAATTGAAGACGTAACACGCGACTTGGACATGATGCTGAAAGACAATGTCAGATTCGGTCAGAAACTGCCGCTCATCCTTCTGATGGATAACGGCTCTACCGAAGAGGATATGGCCTCCTATAAGATGACTGATGTCTATGGACTTGACGTGGTTGTTGCAGACCATCATCATCCTGATGAGACGATTGACAAATACTTAATCGCTCATGTAAACCCGTACCATGTCGGTGGAGATTTCGGTGTAACAGCAGGTATGCTTGGAACGGAAATTGCACGCCTGATTTTACCGGGCGTTGAAGATAAAATCCTTCACTTCCCGTCCGTTGCAGGTGTTGCCGACAGAAGCGAGGCGCCGGAACTGGAGCGCTACTTAAAACTTGTTGAAGGCAGATACTCAATCGACGACTGCAAGGATATGGCGCTTGCTCTTGATTATGAGCAGTACTGGCTCAGATTCAATGACGGTCGCGAGATTGTAAAAGACATTCTGAACTTAAACAATGCGCCGGAACGCCACACCAAACTGGTAAACCTTCTCGTATCCGAAGCAAACACGATGATGGAAGATCAGCTCAACACCATGATGCCGCATGTCAAAGACCAGACACTTACCTCTGGTGCACATCTGTTCCTTGCCGATGTTGAGATGTTTGCGCACCGCTTTACCTTCCCTCCGCCGGGCAAATCCTCGGGCGAAGTACACGATGTCCTCTGTAAGACATACCCTGATGAGGCGATTGTCACCCTTGGTCTCGGTCCGGACTTTGCGGTTATCCGTTCGCGCGGTGTGCTTATGAATATCCCGCAGATGGTCAGGTCTATGCGCGATGAGATGCCGGGTGCCGGTATTTCGGGCGGAGGTCACCTTGTTGTGGGCAGCGTCAAGTTCGTTGAAGGCATGCGTGATGAGGTAATTAAACGCATGATTGAGAAGATTTCTGAATTTCCGGTTCAATAACCGTTTTTTTTTTCTCATTTCATATGCAGGTTGAGTTTAAGTACGAAAATAATTGTAGTGTTTGCAAGTAACGAAATCTTTATATTGTAAAACGACTAATATTTACGTGAGGTAAGTCAAAATGACCAACACGAAAAACACCGCCGAAGCAGAAAAAATCAACGCAACCCAGTTCAAAATCCTTGGATACCTGAAAGCCGGTATCGAAAAGGGTGGAAAGTTCTTCAAAGCAAAATACATCGCAAAGGACCTGGGTCTCTCCTCCAAAGAAGTCGGAACAAATCTCGCCATCCTTGCAGACACCTGCAATGAACTTGAAATTTCCCGCTGGAGCTACTCAAACAGCACCACCTGGCTTGTCAAAGACAAGAAGGCCTTCTAAAAATATCCAAAATACAGTTGGCCAAACACCTGTTAACACCTTACAACCCTTTTTCTTTATCAAAAACTGTGCAGCATCCCTCGGGATTTTCCGAGGGCAGACTTTTCATCACAATATTTTAATACAAGACATATTTTACTCTACGTAAATTACCTGTGCTTTCTTATTGAGAAGCTCATCCGGAATGGCCCCCGGTCCGAATCCTTCCGCGGTTGTTTCAAGATAGAAGTATTCTTTGCCGTCATATTCCCAGTAAGCGCCACTCCTTTCATCACCCGTGTTTATTCCGATACCCATATGGTCATCGAACCGGATTAAGACCACATCGCACCCCATTTCTTTGAGAATTGCAGCAAGGAGAATGGAGGTGTCTTCGCAGTCGGCACAGCCGTCGTGCAGCGTTTCAACCGGATAGCGGTAGTATTCCTCCTGACCGGTGCTTTCCAAATCAGAGACATAGGGAATTGACTGAACAAAACCACAGGCAATTTTTACCAGTTCCACATCGGAAAAGCCATCGGCTGTATGGGATAAAATATCTGCTGCAATCTGTTTTGCAAGCTGACGATTGTACGGCTCTGCTGTGTAATGCAGGAAATTGTTCAGATACCGCGGCTGTGATGCATAATATGCATACCGGTATTTCGGGAACGTAATCATGTAATCCCAGGTATATCCGCAGGACTTCCAAGTAAATGTGCGTGCATATTCGTCATTCTCCGGAGCTGATGAATGACTGCCTGAATCTATGGAAATTGAGGGAAGAGAATCTGTGCGGCGGTAGCTGTAGCCGAATCCATCGACAAGATACGATCCGTCGCGGGACAGGGTAACTTCTTCTGCAGTATTGCCGCCGGCATAGGAAATACTATGGCGGGTGCCTTTTTCCACCCACGTAAACGGGCAGATATTAATGGTTCTTCCGTCCTGATACCAGTATGCATTTCCTGTTTTGTCTTCTGCAAAATCATAGAAAAGCGTGTAGGAATTTCCATTCAGGTCGGGGACTTCATACACCGATTTCCAGGTGCCGCAGATTGTATGTGTTTCATCCTGTAGCCGGTTTGATTCATCAAAGACGACATTCAGTGTCTTTTGTTCTCCATTTTTCAGGGTGACTGATTCAAATACTGTTTCATACCCCTCCATTTCAATAAACACTGCATATTTTGCGCTGGGCTGTACTGATATGGAAACAGGTGTCATGCCCCAGTTTATTCCTCCGATGAAAACGGATGCTCCTGCCGGTTCTGATGTTATGGTAAGATATGCGACATCGGGTTTTGGTGTGTGTGCCGGACTGATACCCGGTATATGCTGTGTGTCGTCTGATGCGGGCTGCTTTGCCGCATCAAGAGCAAATGCTGCAATTCCTCCTGCTGTCAGGAGAATGCCTGCGATTATAAGAATTATGATAAATAGGGGTGTTTTTTCCCGTTCTTTTTTCCGGAAGACTTTTTCTATTGAGGGAACTGCGACTGATTCTGGAACCGGTGCGGTATCAATAAAGGGAAATCCGCATTGCGGGCATACTGCTGTATCGTCAGCGACGGTTTCTCCGCAAAAAGGGCAGTCCATAGTTTCAGTTCATGAGTGTTTGTGATAATGAAAGAAATAGTTGCTGGTAGCATACCCAAACCCCACTTCTTATTATGCACAAAACCCAATAACATATAATGACACTTGGAACAGACATAGCGAAAAAAATAGAAGATACTGTGGATCATGATATCCGCATTATGCATGTGTGCGGTACGCATGAGGCGGCTATTGCAAAATACGGTATCAGAACGGTTCTGCCCAAACAGTATAAAATTGTGATGGGCCCGGGTTGTCCGGTCTGTATCACTCCGCAGGGCGAAATTGATGCTGCATGCGAGCTTGCTGCACGCGGAAATATTGTCTGTACGTATGGTGATTTACTCCGTGTTCCCGGTACAAAAACATCGCTTGAGCATGTTGAGGGGGATGTTAGAATTGTGCAGGGCATTGCAAAGGCGGTTGAAATCGCAAAGGAAAATCCGGACCGGGAGGTTACGTTCATCTCGGTCGGTTTTGAGACTACGGTGCCTACGGTTGCAGCAACTCTTTTAACCCGACCACCGGAGAATTTCTCGATTCTTGTCTCACACAGGCTTGTTCCGCCGGTAATGGAATGGCTTATGGCGCAGGGGGAGTCGCAGCTGGACGGTTTCTTACTTCCGGGGCATGTCTGTGCGGTTATGGGGTATCATGAGTATGAGCGGTTTAAGGTTCCGCAGGTTGTTGCGGGTTTTGAGCCGGAGGATATTCTGCTTGGTCTTCTGATGCTTGCCGGGCAGGTTGAATCAGGCGAGGCAAAAGTTGAAAACGCCTATCCGCGTGTTGTCACCCGCGAGGGTAATGTGAAGGCGCAGAATCTTATGAAGGAGGTTTTCCGTCCGGCTGATGTTGAGTGGAGAGGTTTTCCGGTTATTCCAAATTCGGGTCTTGCGCTTCGTGCGGAGTTTGAGCAGTATGATGCGCAGAAAAAGTTTGATCTTGTTTATGAGAAGGTCACGAAAAAGGCGGGGTGTATCTGTGATCAGGTTCTGCGCGGTTTGAAGGATCCGGTTGACTGTAAGCTCTTTGGTAAAGCGTGTACACCGCGTGTTCCGGTTGGTCCGTGTATGGTTTCGCATGAGGGCGGGTGCCGTATCTGGTATCTGTATAATCAGAAAAAAACAGATGTAATATGCTAAAATACTAATAAAAAATAAAAAAAATATTTTTTCGGTTACTTCATTGTTATTGTTTCAGAATAGAGCAATTCATTATTCCCATTTTTGAAATGCCCGAATATTTCCAGTTTTCCAGTTTTTCCCTTGAGTTCGCTGGGGAATAAATAATAAACGGTTGTTCCGGCAGTATACGAATCAGGTGCGGAATATCCTATGGGTTTCACCCCGTCAAAGGTCGGGGCAAGATATTCCAGTTCCGACATCCGGCTTCCTGTCATTACAATTAACTGAATAACTTCCTCGTCTAAAGCATTGGAAGTTATTCCGATTATTTCCGTGCTGGTCATATCAGTAAAGAAATGCAGCGGAGCAAGAATAGCAAGAATAATAACAAGTACTGCAACACAAAAACCTAGTGTGCAGAAAATCGCAAGTCTGTATGGGCTTGGACCTTTCTGACCTTTGACAACGGTTTTGTCATTTAAATCGGGGGCATGTGAACTTATTGGCATTTTTACTCACTGATTCTGATTCTGGAACATCACCGCAAAGCGGGTAACTAAAGCTGCTAGGACAAAGTAACCTAATATTACATGCACCAGCACGAAAAACATAGGCACGATACTGAGATTCCATGCAGCCATATCAGTAACACTGAACGGAATCATCATCGTCTGGAAAAATCCAAGCAGCGGGTCTGTGGTCGAAAGGAAATACTCCGGTTCTGCACCTGAAAGATCGGAGAATGCCGGAAGAATCCCTATGTAGATTATGGTAAAGATAACATTTAAGAGAATAAACGTAAGCACAATCGGCAGCGTCTTGCTACCGTAATCGGAAATCTTCCAGAACAGCCTGACCGGCAGATTCAGAAATATCGATTCAAAAATCTGGGCGCTGCCTTTTAAGACTGCCTTCGGGAAACTCTTTTTGAACTCGCGCCCCCAGAATCCAGCATGTTCCATGAAGGTATCTTTTGCGCGTCTGATGCGGGCCGGAAGAGAAGCATTGTCGGGCACATATTTTTTATGCGGTACCGCCCCCTCCATCTGCGGTGCTTTACTGCTGAATCTGCCAAACCAGCTGACAATCTTGCGTTTGGCATACCACTCATCCCAGCGGCGTTTTCTGATATTTCGCATCAGTTCACTCTGCAGTTTCGGCTCGATTCTGATGCCGGCCAGACCCACACCGGTAAAATTGGTATTGGAATCTATAAGACAGTCAGTAACAACAGAACTGCCGTCAACACCCGCAAGTTCGAAATCCGCACCCAAAAGAGTTGCATGACGGATTTTTGCGCCTTCCAGGAATGATTCGCATAAAACGGCACCGGTCAGGTTTGATTCAGACAGGTCTGCATTTTTCAAATCGGCCCATGTCATGTCTGCATCCGTTAGATTCGCCCGCCAGAATACAGCATTTTTCAAATCCGTTTCACGCAGTACAGCATCGGTTAAATCCGCCGAATAGAAATTTGTTTCCTGCATTGCGGCACGCGTCAGGTCAGCCGAAGCGAGTTTTGTCTCCGAAAGGTCTGCTTTGACAAAAACAGCTTCCGCAAGATAGGCGTTTGCAAGATTTGCTGCTGTTAAGTCTGCCTTGTGCAGAATTGCGGAATGGAAATTACCGCCGTCTGCTGCTGCCTGTTTTAAGACCGCACCTGATAAATCAGCACCTTCGAAATCCGCATCCCGCAGGTCTGCACCTGATAAATCAGCACCCCGCAGATTTGCAAACCGGAATTTTGCACCGGCAAGTTTTGCACCGCGCAAATCCGCATCAGCCAAATCCGCATCCGATAAATCGGCATTGGAAAAATCAGCACCGAACAAAAGCGCACCGGTAAATTTCGCACCCGACAGGTTTGCCAATTTGAAATCAGCACCCTTCATGGATGCCTTTACAAAGGATGCTTTGGAGAAATCCGCATCCTCTGCATTTACTGATTCAAGCACGGCTTTCTCAAAGCGTGCCTCGCGTGCAACCGTTTTTCGCATGACTGCTTTGGATAAAATTGCCGCTCTTAAGTCGCATGCGGTAAAATCACCGCCGGAAAAGTCTGCATTGGTTAAGTTAGCCCGTGCAAATACAGCAAGATTTGCTTTTGCAAGCGGGGCTTTTACACAGTAGAAATCGGCATCGGAAAAATCCGCCCCGCGCAGGTCGGACCGCGTAATCTGTGCATCCTTAAAGACGCTTTTAATAAAATCCGCGTCCCGCAGGTCGGTTTCATCAAATTTTGCCTGGGTGAAATTGGCACGTTCATATTTTCCTTCACGCAGGTCGGCATTGTCAAATGAGGTGTGGGAAAAATCAGTGTCAGGACCGAAAGCGCGAAACATTCCGGCACCGTCAAGTGCTGCCTCGCGGAAATCCGCCTCGGAAAAATCGGCATAACGCAGGCTTGCTCCTTCGAGATTTGCATTGCGGAAATCCGCTGACCGCAGATTTGCCTTTTCAAAAGATGCATCAAGCAAATCACCTGCGAAAAAGGATGCATGGTCAAGTTCTGCGCCATCGAAATTTGCCCCGGCAAGTTTGGTCTTTAAAAAACTTGCCCGGGAAAGACATCCGTTATGCAAATCAATCCCGTTTAAAACAAGCGAAGATAAATCAGCACCTTCCAGTTCCGCAGTTCCTGTTTTCTGACCTGTACTCATGCGCCCGGCAAAGAGTCCTGCAAAAGCGGAAACTGTCGTATCGTTATGTCTGTTCCATTCGGAAACATCGCCTTTTTTGGAGCATGCGGTTATACAGGCATGATGCTCGGGATTATATCTGAGTCTGCTGTCCCGTGTCTTTTCCGCATCCATATTAGTACTATATATCTGTTCAATGATGTATATTATTTTGGTCTTTCATATCTGTACACAGGGTAAACTATCTTATAGCATTGATAACAAATATTACTCACTCAAATGATATCCATAGTTATTCCTGCATTCAACGAAGGAGAAGGAATTGAAGCATGCCTGAAATCCGTATGCGACCAGACCATCCCCCGCGACCAGTATGAATTAATCATCGTTGACGGCGGTTCAAAGGACAACACCCGCGAAATTGCGGCAAAATATGCAGACAAAGTCTTTATCCAGACCAGCAAAAAAGTCGGCGGCGCACGCAATGACGGCGTTCTTACCGCAAAATACGACTGGGTGGTAACAGCAGATGCGGATTGTTTCTTCCCGCGCAACTGGCTTGAAATCATTGTAAACGATTTCAAGAACCATCCGGAGGCATCCACTTTTTACGGACCGATTTATCCGCTTGAGCCGGGAATAAAGCACAAAATCGAAGTCTTCCTCTATAACCGTGTTGTCTGGCTCGGGGGAAAAACCGGAATATTTTATGCAACCCTTGGTGCAAACACGGCATTTCGCAAACAGGCCTTTATTGATGCAGGCATGTACCGTGTCTGTGACGCAGGCGATGACTGGGAACTGCCTAAACGGATGAAACACTATGGCAAAGTCCACCTCAATATGAAAAATAAAATCGGCTTTTCCATGCGCAGATACATCAAGTTCGGTCTGTTCCGCTCGGCATTCACCTGGTTTTACGTGGTTGCAAAAGGCGGCGACAATGACAAATACCAGTACATGGGCAAAGACTACAAATGATTTCCGTCAGGCTTGCGGACGGTACTGTTTGTGAAACCGAAGCAGGAACAGTTGATGAAATCCTTACCCGCCTGGGTGAAAATCCCTATGAAATTCTTGCGGCATCAAAAGGAGAACTGCTATTAGCAGACGATTTTGTAGAAGACGGTGCAGAACTGCTTCTCACCTCCATTGTTCACGGAGGATAAATGGCAGAGTGTATCTGCTGCAAAGAGCGTGCTGTCTTTAAGACCGCAGAAGGACCTCTTTGCAAAACCCATTTTTCAGCATATTATGAAGATACCGTAGCACGCGTTATTGAAAAATATCAGATGATTAAGCCAGGTGAGCGAATCTGTGTGGGTTTTTCCGGCGGAAAGGACAGTACAGTGCTTTTGTCTGTTCTTGCAAAACTGAATCCGGGTGCGGAACTGATTGCGGTCACTGTTGATGAAGGTATTGCAAACTATCGTGATGATACGATTCGTGCAGCGCAAAAGACGATTGCAGCGCTCTCGTGCAAAGTCGAGCACCAGCTAGTGTCATTTTCGGACGTCTGCGGAAAAACACTTGATGAACTGCTTTCCGCAAAACCCGAGCGGGCCTGTTCGGTATGCGGGACGCTTCGGCGCCGTGCGTTAAATGCTGCGGCGCGTGACTGCGATGCGGATAAAATTGCTACCGGGCACTGCATGGATGATGAGGCTCAGTCTGTTCTGATGAACTATCTGCGCGGAGATATCACCAGGCTTTGTGCAATACAGAACACAAACTCTGAAGAACTGTTTATTCCGCGGATAAAACCCCTGTGCCGTTCGACCGAGCGGGAAACCGTTGCCTACGGTATGGTAAACAATCTGCTTGAACCCCTGCCCGAGTGCCCATATACTGTGTATGCTTTCCGTGCGGGGGTGCGCCGCGAACTGGGGCTGATTGAACATGCGCGTCCTGGAACAATACTCAATATTGTTGAAGGTCATGAGCGGCTCTTGGCTTGTGTCCCGCGCAGCGGAACAGACGTCCGCAAAATGGGCGTATGCGAAAAATGCGGGGAACCGGCGTCTGGCCGACTTTGCGCTGCCTGTACGCTTCTTGAGGAATATCTGAAATAATGCGGTTCTGGAACAGACATTCTGCTGAGGATTTCGCATCCGCGGTTTCATTTTCAGCAATGGCAAAGCTGAAGAAAAAAGGTGCGTTGCTTGCTTTTTTAAAAGATGCGGGGCGCATGTTTACGCCGGATGACCTGGAAATTATGATGGAGCGGTATTCTGCAAAAACCGCTCATCTTCCGGAAGGTTACAAAACCCGGCTTGCAAAATACGCACGGATTCAGATTATTGACGGCTTTCATCAGATGATGACCTGCACGCTTGAAAAAGTGCATGAGGAGGAAAAACTGCCTGCTGATTTTAAAAAATTCGCCCGGTTTGCAGAAACGGAGTGCATCAAAGGAACTGAAGGCGACCGCAGGCGCACGCTGAAATTTCTTATCGCGGCGTTTACGGTTTATATTTTAAACGAGCCTGTGCATCCTGTTGGAATGCCTTTTCCCGGAGGGTTTTGTGTCGAAAAATACGATGGTGTTTATTACTGTCCGGTACGGGCGGTGTGGAATGAAGTGGATGCTGCACTATGCCGGTTCTGTCCTGCAGTGCAGTCGCGCGAACGGGACCTGATGCTATCCAAAAAGGAGCGCGATTTTGTTACAGCATCGGAAAAACTCAACAATTATTTCTATAATTTCAAAGGGTAAGACGGGCATTTTTTCCTATGTTGAACGATATCTATTTTAACCTCTGAAATCATACGATATAATGCAATGAATAGTGGCATCTGCCCGAAATGTGGTTTACCAAAAGAGCTCTGTATTTGCGAGGAAGTCGCAAAAGAGCAGCAGCGCATTACAGTCAAAGTAGCAAAGAGACGGTACGGCAAAGAAGTAACCGTTGTCGACGGTCTTGACCCGTATGAAATCGACCTTGAAGATTTATCCAAATACCTCAAAGGACGTCTTGCATGCGGCGGAACTGTAAAAGAAAACTCAATTGAGCTCCAGGGAAATCACCGGGACAGAGTAAAGGATTTGCTGACCGACAGAGGATACTCTATCGATAACATCAGCTGATTATTCTTTTTTTTTACCATCTCACCGAATACTATAAACCCCTGCGTGAGAAACACATAACCAATGAAATCTTTACCAGTAGTTAATTTTGTCACAGCCCATGCTGATGAAAATCCGGTTTCATTTCACATGCCGGGGCACAAGGGCTCTGCAATCTATAAAAAATACGGTTATTTTGAATTTCTTGAAAAGATGATGGACTGTGATATCACCGAACTTCCCGGCGCAGACAATCTTTTTCAGACCGAAGGAATTTTACTTGCCGCACAGGAAAATTATGCGGAATTGTACGGTGTAAAACGCTCGTATCTCCTGATTAACGGAACATCAGGAGGCGTTATCGCCTCGATTATGGCAAGTGTGCCCAAGGGTAAAAAGCTCATTATGGCGCGCAACTGCCACAAGGCAATCTATAATGCCCTGCTCCTTGCAGATATTGAGCCGGTGTATGCATATCCCGAAATGATTCATGAATATGGTATTTCCGGTGAAATCACGGCTGCTGAAATAGAAAAGTGCCTGAAGGAAAATCCGGATGCGGAGGCGATAATTTTACCTTCGCCAAATTATTACGGTATCTGCTCTGACATCAGAAAAATAGCAGAGGTTGTGCACAGGTATGGCAAGGTCCTGATTGTTGACCAGGCGCACGGGGCGCATCTGAAATTCTTTGATGACTGCGGATATTCTGATATGCCGAAGGGGTCTGAGACGGAAGGTGCAGACATTACCGTAAACTCGATTCACAAAACCCTTGCCTCCTATACCCAGAGCGCTCTTCTGAATCTCAATTCGGACCGGGTTGACCGCTATGTTCTTGAAGACAAACTGCAGATGATTCAGTCCACGAGTCCCTCGTATCTTTTAATGGCATCGCTTGACATCAACTGCGACATTCTCTTTAAGCATAAGAAAGAGGTAATGGGAAAATGGCATGATGCGCTGCTGTATTTCTATCAGGAATCGCAGAAGATTCCGGGACTTGAGGTAATCGGAAATCCTTATGCGGACGGTGCAAAAATCCGGCTTGACATTACCAAAATCAATCTGGATATGAGCAGAGCCGGACTTAATGCTTCAGAGCTTGAAGAAGAACTCATAAAGCGCCATATTTATGCGGAGCTTACGACGGGTAATATTCTGATGTGTATGACAGGTATCGGCAACACGCGTTCTGATATGGAAAAACTTCTTGCTGCGCTGAAGGAGATTAGTGCGGAGCATTACGGTAAGGCGGGTTGTGTCAAAAAGCAGGTGAATGCGGTCTTTGAGGCAAAACTGACGCTTCATCCGGTGCCGAAGAACCGCGACCGTGTGCCGCTTGCGTCTGCTGCAGGAAAAATCTGTGCATCATCGATTATTCCCTATCCGCCGGGTATTCCGTTTATCTGTCCGGGGGAAGAGTTAACGACTGAGGTTATTGAGTATATTGCGGCTCTGCGCGCTTCGGGTGAGAAAGTAATAGGGGTTACTTCAGACGGGGAGATTTTTGTCGGGAAGTAAGCAGAAAACACACGTCATTTTTCTTTTTTTTCCACGCACTTTTTTCTCTTCTATTTTTGCAAATCCCAAAACCAACTGTTTACATTCCCCATTATCCGTTCCGTGCTCTGCGCCCATCAGAAAACCTTTTCCGGAGGTAACCTGCCAGTGCTCCTGCGAGGTTTGATAGAATTTTGTCAATAAATAAGATTCTCGATTGTTTCAAATATCTCTAATCTTTGTTCCACATCTATGAAGAGTCGTTCAGTTTTTTCATTTCTCCGGAGCGAATAAACAGTTTTTTTTTCTTCATGCTCACCCCTCCCGCAGTCCACTTTAACTCCTTATGTAAGTGCCTCTCTCTATCCCCCTTCTGAATACGTCCGTACGTACGTATTACTTTATATATCAGAAAGTACCGGGTGATGATTTTTCTTTTTTCTGCCTTTTCATTTATCTGCCTCCTGTTGAGAGAGATCGCTGTTATGCCTCTTTTTTTCTTTCTTTTTTTGCTATTAAATAATTAATAATAATAATAATTTTTTTTATAAAAATAATAATAACAGGTACTTACATACCTGAAAACCTATTGATAAGCGATTTTTTTGCGTCCGTAAATACGTAGGTACGTACGTATTCCATCCCGGGGTAGAGAGGGAGGCACTTACATAAGGGCAGAAGTCAACATACTTGAAGTCCAATACTTTAAAAAGTCTTGAGGAACTCGCATCGTCCGTAAGAAATAATTGCCGCATAAATGGTCTAAGAGTCTGGGATTCCGGTTCCCCGTTTCGGGAAACAGCCGGAATCACGTGATAACCAAAAGACGACTCTGAAGGAGTTTGGGTACGGATTATGTCAGTCCTGATGACGCGTACGGTTGTCGAATGCATCAGGGAGCTTTTTGAAGATTCTGATGGGTTTATTATTCATTAATATACATAACTCTCCGATTATTTTAATACACACAAACATATCAATATTTTATTTATTAATAATTATTATTACAAAATAATATTTTATTTTGCATTAAAATTATATATAATTGCAAAAACTCATTAAATAAAAATGAATAATCTATATACATATGTCCCGCACATCATCAGAGCCTTCAAGCAATGTAAATTTCAGAATGCCGACAATGCTTCTGCAGCAGGTTGATGATCTTGCAAAATCCAATCACCATGAAAGAACATCCGAGATAAACTGTGCATGCAGACACTGGATTGAAATCGGAGGGTCCGCAGCAGGCGATAAAACCCTTGCAGCCGAACTCGATTGCCTCAAAAACAATATGGCGAACTTTGAAGAGAAACTTCAGAAAACCCATGAGGAAATCGACCGGCTGAATCAACTGATAGAAGCACTTACTGAAGAACTCAAAGAAGAACGCAACACCATGCTTAAAATAATGGACAAAGACAAAAACACTATCGACATGCTTTGCTCCAATATGGTCTCCTACCAGAAAAAATAATCCACCGTGCCTGTTGCCGGATATGTCCTCTCCCTTTTTTTTCTTTGATGTGTTCTACTGACAAAATACGAAAAAATCCCTGACACTGTCTGCGCGTTTTTCGACAATTGATGAAAATCCTTTCTCTCATCTCATTACTATATAAACCCCCGGACCTATTTTTGCAGTGTTAAAGACCACAGACCACAGACTATAAATACTAATCTACATGATAAATAATGTAGAATTTGTCATGTAATACATGATATCCCGGAGAACAAAAATATGTCAGGAAAACCGACAAGAATGCTGTCTGAAGCAGACGGATACACCCTGCTGCGTCAGTTTAACGTACCGGCACCTGTTTTTGAAATCGTAACCGACGCCGAAAGTGCTGCAAATGCCGCTGCAAAAATCGGCTACCCGGTGGTAATGAAAATCGTCTCCCCGCAGATTATACACAAAAGTGACGCAGGCGGAGTAATAGTCGGCGTAAAATCCGACGAAGAGGCAAAAGCCGCATTTAACAGGATTGTCGCAAACGTAACCGCATACAACAAAGATGCTGAAATCCGCGGCATCATCGTTGAAGAGATGGCCAAAAACGGTCTCGAATTTATCATCGGGGGAAAAATCGACCCTGCATTCGGTCGCGTAATCACCTTTGGACACGGAGGTACAATGGTCGAATACCACAAAGATGTTGCAATCCGTATTCTTCCCTGCACCGATGAAGAGCTCCGCGCAATGATTCATCAGATTAAGGCATACACCTTACTCAAAGGCTACCGTGGAGATGCCCCAAAAGACGAAGAATTCATCTTCCAGACACTCAAAAACGCATGCAATTTCTTTGAAAAGAACGACAAAGTTGTCGAATTCGATATCAACCCGCTGAAAATCTACGAAAAAGGCGGCTGCGCAGTCGATGCACGTGTAATCGTACAGGACGAACCCGTAGACCTCCCTCCCCACTATGACCAGGCGGATATTGTTCCCCTTGACTACTACAAGCCCAGAAGCATCGCAGTAATCGGAGCATCCGATGACAAAACCAAAATGGGATACGCCGCATTCCATAATGTTCTCCAGTTCCCGGGCGATGTATACCCAGTCAATAATAAACGCGACGAAATCCAAGGTGTAAAAGCATACAAATCAATAGGAGACATCCCCGGACCGGTAGATATGGCAGTAGTCACCGTTCCTGCAAAACTTGTACCGGGCATGATGGAGGAATGCGGTCAGAAAGGTGTAAAGATGGCCGTTGTCATCACCGCAGGATTCAAGGAGATGGACGAAAACGGCCGTGCACTGGAAAACCAGATAGTCGAAATCGCACACAGACACGGCATCAGAATTGTTGGTCCCAACTGCCTCGGACTAATTCTTCCGCCGTACAAACTTGACACCACCTATGTTTCAACCTCTCCCCTCCCTGGAGACATTGCATTCATCTCCCAGTCGGGCGCAATTGTAAATGCAGTTGTAGGCATTTCCCTTTCCGAAGGTCAGGAGATGGGCTTTTCCGAAGTCGTATCTGTTGGAAACCAGTGCGATTTATCCTTCCTCGACTACATGAGCTATGCCGAACGCGACCCCCACACCAAAGCAATCATCCTTTATATTGAAGAGATTAAAAATGGTGTTGCCTTTATGGAGATGGCTCGCGAAATTATCAAGACAAAACCGATTGTTGCAATCAAGGCAGGCTCCTCCAAACGCGGACAGGCAGCAGCAGCCTCGCACACCGGTTCACTTTCCGGCGCATACGAAGTCTACATGGAAGCATTCAGAAAGTGCGGTGTGATTCCGGCAAAGACACTTCCTGAAGCATTCCATCTTGCAGGCATCCTTTCGAAGATGAAGCAGCCCCTGAAAGGCAAGCGCGCAGTGGTTATCACCAATGCCGGAGGATTTGCCGTATTGTCCAACGACTATGCGGAAACCTGGGGTGTTGAAATCGTTGACCTGCCGGAAAAGCTCATCAACGAGATGAACACGTTCCTTCCACCCTTCTGGAACAAGAATAACCCGATTGACTTGCTCGGCGATGCGGATGAAGAGCGGTTCCGCGGCGTTTTCGACGTGCTCTGTGCAAACCCTGAGTTCTGGGATATGGCAGTCTTAGTCAACTTCCCGAACAAAGTCTTAGGTCCTGAAGCGGTTGCACAGGTTCTGATTGACTTCCAGAAAAAGACAAAGAACCTCCTTGTCGGCTGCTTTGTCGGCGGTGACTGCTTAAAGCCGGGTGTACAATTACTGGCCCAGCATCAGATTCCGGTCTTTGATGAACTTGAGTCGGTGTACAGAACCTTAGGCCAGCTTGCCTGGAACAAATAATCTTTTTTTTATGCACTTATCCATACGCTCTTATATTTTCCAATCCAATACTATACAGAAATGAAAAACGATTCAACTCTTGTAGAACTGCGGGGTCACGTTTTAAAAGGCTGCAGCGTAGTAACAGTAATCATATATCTGCTGATTGCCCTGCTGCTTGTGGTAACAGCAGTTGCAGGCTTTATCGACACTGTCCTTATGATAATAAATGCTGTTCAGAATCCGGTTCCCGGAACTCTTACCGCAATTCTTCAGTCGATTCTGTTTCTGATTATCATTGTTACCTTAATTGACATGGTCCGGTCCTATGTGAAATTAGGCCGTGTTCTGCTCCGTCCGATATTTATCGCAGGGATTACTACTATGGTCAGACGGCTGCTGGTAGATGCCAATCTTGTGTTTATAGATTTATTAGGCAATATTCTGGTAATTATCGGTCTTACCGCCTGTCTGATTTTCTTAAGCATTGAGGAACGAAAGACTATGGCCATGGCAAAAGAGCTGGATAAAAAGCCGCTTGACAGCGAAGAATATGAATAAAAATAGTTATAATTAAAAAAAAATCTTTTTTTTTTATCCGCACAGTTCTTTCAGTACGGCAGTCAGAGTGTCGATTTCTGCTTCAGTGTTCAAAAACGACACGCATGCACGCACGGTTCCATCCTGAGCCCCGAGATATCGCATAAGAGGTTCGGCACAGTGCATTCCTGACCGCACGGCAATACCGTGTTCATCATCAAGCCACTGCGCCACTTCATGCGGGGAATATCCGTCAACCGTAAATGACACCGTTCCAATGCGTCGGTCCGCATCTTTGCAGCAGTAAAGATGGACGCCCTCTATTTTTTCAAGCCCAGAAATGAGGCGCTGGCTAAGTGCTTTTTCCCGGGCAGACACCGCATCCATACCGATTGCAGAAAGAAAATCCACAGCAGCACCCAGCGCGATTCCTCCTGCAATATTAGGCGTTCCCGCCTCGAATTTATGAAATCCCTTTGCCGGCACAAAATCCTCGTCCCCTACCGACTCAATCATACCTCCTCCCAGAACCCACGGCTTAAGAATGTCTTCTTTCATCCATAAAACGCCTGTTCCGGTCGGACCGTATATTTTGTGACCGGAAAATGCATAAAAGTCGCAGCCGAGTTCTTCCATGTTCAGCTTCATGTGCGGTGCGGTCTGTGCCCCGTCGACAAATAAAAGCGCGCCGTACTTTTTGCAAAGCGCCGCAATTTCGGACACCGGGGTTACCGTGCCGCAGACATTTGATGCATGGGTTACCGCGGCAAGTTTTACGTCTCCTTCGGCAAATACGGCGCGCATTGCATCCATATCAAGCGTTAAATCATCTTTAAGCCCGATTACTTTTATCTGCACCCCGTTTTCGGAAAGGGCGCGCCACGGAAGCAGATTTGAGTGATGTTCAAGTGCCGTGACAAGTATTACATCACCCGGTTTGAAATCAAGCCCGCGGGCAACGATGTTTACCGATTCGGTGGTGTTTTTGGTAAATACCGTAATGCCTTTTTCGCCGCTGATGAACGAAGCGACTTTTTCATGGGCATACCAGTATTTCTGGGTTGCAATTCGTGTCAGCCGATGCACACCGCGCCCCACATTTGCCCGGTAGTTTTCCTCAAAATCTGTATATGCATTGATTACCTGACGCGGGGAAAATGCGGTTGCACCGCTGTCGAAATAAATTTCCTCGCCAACCATCGGAAATTCGCTGCGGATTTTTTCAACGTCAATTTCCGGGATCACTTCGTCGATTTCAACAATATCACCGGCTTTTCCCTCAGGCATAAGGGATGCAACCGATGCAGGAGTGCTGCGCCTGACTTTCTCCCCTGACAGATTCAGGTTCTTTTCGCGGATTATCTCCTGCATCTTTGGCGGAAGTTCCTTCCAGCGCCACAGACCCCATTGTATGAATTCGGGGGGCAGATCTCGCTCATCCGACCATTTTTTCAGGAAATTGTCCCAGCGTTCTGCCATTTCAGGGTGGGTGGCATGCATCGTTTCAAGTTCGGATTCAAGCATGGCAGGACATAAATAGCAGCCGATACGCTCGTATCCGCGTTCATATAAGGGGTTATACGGGATTTTGCGGAGCCAGAGGTATAAAAACACATCAAGTGCGCGCCAGGAGCGTATCGGAGATAAGTTCATCTGAAGTGGATTTGCCGGATTCTGTGTTACCGCTTCAATTCCGGCTCTGTTCCACGATTCATACCAGCGGTTGCCCTGAACGGTAAGGCACTCGCCTGTTTCTGCCAGATGGACCTTAAGCGGGTTTAATTTGAGCAGTTTGCAGCACCACCGGTGGTCTTTTGCAGGCGGACCTGCTTTTTCCACGGCCTGCCAGAAATTGCCTGCCTTTTCGATGAACTGCACATTCTGTGATTTGACAAATTCAATCGTTTCCGGAAATTCAAGACCGGTATCGATGAAAAATGCCTCAGAAACGCCTGCCTTCTGTGCTATATGCCAGACTGCCGTACTGTCTTTTCCGCCGGAAAACGAACAGTTTACCTTCGGCTTTAAGGAAAGATTTGCACGTATTTCACGAACGGCTGTGCGTTCAAGGTTTTTGAGGTGGAACGCATTCTTTTCCACGACCTGATACCAGTCCGGATTGGGCATGGATTTTGCCGGTTCAACCGTGCCCAGTTCCTTTATTTTAAGCGTACTTCCCTTTAAAATGCCGGTGCCGTACTTGTTTTTGTATTTTACAATTACCGTGCCGTCTGAAATGCCTTTGGTGCGGACGGCAATTTTTTTGCCCCCGATACGTCCTTCCGGCACCGATTCTGCATCGGTGTCAAGATTTATGATGCCCATGTCTGCTTTGCCGATGAAAAAGGGCAGAGCCTCTGATTCGATGTCAATGGTGAAGCGCCGCTCGACCGGGTCAAAGGAAAGACGCGCAAACCGGATGCCGTTTGCGATAATCAGGTCATTTCGGTCAAGACCCCCCTCTTTATTCAGGACAAGGACTTTGGGCAGTGTTACTTTTTCACCGAACCGCTCATGAACCAGCCGAGAAATCAGGGCATAATCGGCCTCTAATGCCGGGCGGACATCAAACGGCTGCTGAAGTGGTATTTTTATCGAATCCGAATTGCAGTAACAGGTTTTTGCAATCAAAGGGATATTGCATTTCGGACACCAGAACAGATATTTCATGATGTCTGCGCGAAGCGTATCCTTGCGTGTAGTTTCAAGCCCCAGGGATTTCTGAGGTTCGGAACGTTCCTTTCTTTCCCTGCGGTCGTATTTTTTCCCGGTATAGGGTTTTTTTGCCTGATTGTCCCGGGACTTCACAATTGACCTAGCGGCTTTATGGTAGTTTGGTTTTTTGTATTCGTGCGGCACAGTTAGTGTTTATATTGGTGCTTGATATGGAATAGACTTTGCATGAGGTATGCCCGTACACATCTTTTTATCTCATCCTCGCTAATACTATATATAGAGGGAAGGCAGCCTTCATATGTTTGAAAACCCCATATCCGACTATATAAACAGTTTAAGCGCAGACTTGTCCGGAGAAGCGGCACTGATGTTTTCCGTATTCATTGTGCTTGTCTGTGCAATTCTTGTTATCTTTGTCGGACGCAAATTCAGAATTCCGCTGATTATAGGATATTTCATAACTGGAATTATTGTAGGGCCGTCTGTCTTAGGGCTTGTTGCTACCGACCAGGTGCAACTGCTTGCCGACTTCGGCATTGTTCTTCTGATGTTTACGATAGGTCTTGAAATGTCGTTGAAGAACCTGCTATCCATGAAGCGGATTGTCCTTATCGGTGGCGGCATACAGGTCTGTCTGACTACAGCCGTAATGTGCCTAATTATGCACTTTATTGTCGGTCTGCCTTTAAATACGGCATTTTTAATAGGCATGATGGTAGCAGCGTCATCAACTGCCATTGTATTGTCACTGTATCAGAAAAGCGGCGAGGCCGAAAAGCAGCATGGTAAAATCGCACTGGGCATTCTTATTTTTCAGGACCTTGCAGTTATCCCGATGATGCTGTTATGCCCGCTTCTTGCAGACCAGAATGTCAATGTTACTGAATCGCTGATTCAACTTGGTCTGGGTCTTTTAGGGATGTTTGTTATCCTTATCGCCGCAATTTATCTTGTGCCGAGGATTCTGCGAAAAGTTGCGCTTACGAGAAGCAGCGAACTGTTCATCATTTCAGTGGTTGTAATCTGTTTCGGTATTGCCGGGCTGATGTCTCTTGCAGGAATCAGTCTTGCGCTTGGTGCGTTCCTTGCGGGACTTGCAATTTCGGAGTCAGACTACTGTCATGAGGTTATCGGTCAGGTTATGCCTCTGCGTGATATTCTGACCAGTTTCTTCTTTGTTTCGCTGGGTATGATGCTGGATCTGACGTTTTTCATCGAAAACATCTGGGTTGTTATCATGCTTTCGCTTGCCATTATCATGATCAAGTGTCTGATTAATTGCTTTTCAGTCAGGATTGTGAAAAAGGTTGCGACCGGCACTGCTATTCTTTCGGGTATCGGGCTTGCGCAGATTGGTGAATTTTCGTTTGTGCTTGGAAAAGAGGGGCTCGGTCTTGGTGTCCTTTCAGATAGTGTGTATCAGTTTTTCCTTGGTATTGCTCTGCTGACGATGATGGCAACTCCTCTGCTGATTAAGGCAGGGCCGAAGATTTCATCTGTCTTTTCTTCGGAGATGGTGCAGACGAAGGGCGGGGGGATTTCGCACTTTGAGGAGAAATCGCATGTCATTATTGTAGGGTACGGGCTTGCGGGAAGATATGTTGCGCGTGCTCTCAGGAAGGTGGGTATTCCGTATATCATTATTGAGCTGAATCCAGATACGGTTTCGGCAGAGCGGAAAAAAGGTGAAAATATCGTTTACGGTGATGCTTCGCATGAGTCTATGCTGAAGTATGCGGATATTGAGTGTGCACAGACGCTTGTGGTCAGTATTCCGAATATGGATTCGGTGAAGGCGATTATTTCGCTTGCGCGGCGGATGAATCCGAAAATTGGTATTATTACACGGTCGCGGTTTATTTCGGAGACGAAGACGCTTTATTCGCTTGGTGCGGATGAGGTGATTGTGGATGAGCGTGAGGCGGCTATTCAGGCGTTCAGGCGTATTTTATCCAATGAGCAGGTGCCTTTGCAGGATATTGATGTGTATGCGCAGCAGCTGCGTAATGATATGTACAATAAGTATATCGAGACGCCGGTTACGTCGCATATCAGGCGTGAGGGGCGCGGGTCGTTTCTGAATGTGTTTATGCTGAAAATGCGCAGAAGCGAGGAGAAGGAGTCATCGGACAAGTCGTTTGTTGAGCAGATTCGTGTCGAGGAGGGGGCGGCGGTTGCCGGGCGGCTTTTGTCAGAACTTCATCTGCGTGCGGAGTTCGGTGTTTCTGTTATTGCGGTGCGGAAGGCGGATGCGGATGCGGTTGTTTCGCCGGACGGGGAAACCAGACTTTGTGCGGGTGATTTGATTGTTGTTATCGGTGAGCGGAGTTCGATTCAGAAGATGACGCCGTTGTTTGTGCGGAGGAATGTGTAAAATAATAAAAATCAGAATAGATATTATATTTTTCTGCCTGATGGAAGGCAGTGCCGTTTGATGCCGGTTTTTTCTTTTGCGGAGGTTTCTTTTTTGCTGCGGAGTTTGTTGTTTTCGGTTGCAAGTTTGCGCAGGGTGTCTATGGATTTTCCTTTGCCCATGTTTTTTCCCTGATGCAGTGTTGTTTCGGGTGCGCTCATTCTTATGTTTTTATGGTTTCGTGGATATTTATGGGTTTGGTTCGGGTTCTGCAGGAGTGTGGAACAATATCTTTTTATTTATGCAGGGTTAATATGTAAAGACACGAAAGTGTTTGTAATGGGCCGGTAGATCAGGGGTAGATCGCTACATTGGCATTGTAGAGGCCGCGGGTTCAATTTCCGCTCGGTCCACTTGTTTTTCATCTTTATTTATTAAAATATTAGCAATATTGCCAAAATTCTCTGTATTTTTCGATGAAATTAAGATAAAATCTCCATTTGTATAATTCTGTGCTTCTCCTAAACCGTAACGAAGGTTATTTAGCGAGTTTTCAAGGAAACGAGACATATTAAAGCCCTTTTTGGTCCAATACTCATAAAGTTCCCTGTCCACATTGAGATGAATATGTTTTTTCAATCTCTTCTCTTTTTGCTTGTTTTTGTGTTTTGACATGTTTATTCCAAACCAATCAAAATGTGTTCACATGTGTTCACATATGTTCACATTATTGGTTCGCCCCCCTGTTCGTTGTCTGAAAATATAAAGTACTGCACGAAGGGATTGAATGGCTGAAGTGGGATTAATAGAAGGATTCTGGGGAGGGGTTTTCGGGTAATGTGTTTGGTTTACCTGATGCGAGATGATGAATAGGATTGAAGATATGAAGGAGTTGTGGGGTGGTAGTTTGATATGGGAGAAGTGACTATTATTTATCATGGATGTAACTGATTTATTAGTAATTGAGAAAGAGTTAGAGAAAATGAATGAGAAACTGCAGTTACTGATTGATTTAGAAGTAACACAAAACAAAATTCTAGAAAAAATATATTACATGATGCGGTAATTTTACTTATTTCTCTCTTTTTTAATCATTAGAATATTGATTTTCTGAGTATGTTTGAAAATTGCGTGACTCCGGGATATGAGTCCACTAAATCCCCAGAGTCAAAAGTAGTTCATCACATCATGGGGTGTGACAGTAGATTGTTGGATTCGTGACGAGATAAGATAGTAGGTCAGATTGCAGGTAGGAGCATATGCTTGTATGCTTCTTGGTAGATTGGAGGGTAGATTGAGGGGTTGGCATTGTAGAGGCCGCGGGTTCAATTTCCGCTCGGTCCACTTTTCTTTTGTTTTTTATTGCAGTGATATTTCTTTTCCGGCGGGGTGTGCATGCCGGAACAACCCCTTTATTACCATTGGAGATGTTTTTATACCGGAAATCCGTAAAAATAAAAAAAAAAAGTTTATGCAGTATCAATATTTTTCAGCGTATTCTTATCGTAACGGGAAATCGTTGCATCCTTCTGATTCTGATACTTTGCATCCGGCTTCTTATCATATGGACACTCACACCGCTTCGTCACATAAAAGACCAGCTGACCAACCGGCATACCTGCATAGACACGCACCGGACGCGAGTTCGAGTTGCACATCTCAAGTGTTATTGTCCCCGAAAATCCCGCATCAATCCACCCGCCGGTCTGATGAAGCTCAAGACCGAGCCGTGCAATGCTGCTTTTACCCTCGATGGATGAAACCACATTGTCCGGAAGAGTTACTTTTTCAAGCGTTTCCGCAAGGACAAACTGCCCCGGCTGAATATCAAAATACGAACTCTTGCGCTCGTTCACATGCGAATGCAGCGTATCCTTGTTATACGGATCAATTATATCATCGCAGCGATCATACCATACAAAATGATTGCCAAGCCTGATATCCAGAGAATTCGGCTGAATTAATGCAGGGTCATACGGCTCGATTTTGATAAAGCCGCGCTTGATGTGGTCGGCAATTTCCCAGTCAACTAAAATCATACACTAGTATTGGACGCCCGGCATTATAGAATTATTTATTCCATCGTAACCAATATGATACAGACATGACAGATACCTATCTCTACCATCCGGCAGAATTTCCCAAACCGCCGGTAACCGTAAACAGCATAACACTTATATTCGACATACACGAAACCGAAACAACAGTCAGTGCAGACACCGCATTTACCGCAGAATGCGACCTTTCCGAAATAAAACTCAATGCTAAAAAACTTGAAATTCTCTCCGTCTCAGTAAACAAACGCAAATCACACTATATTTATGAAAAAGACATCCTCACCATACCATTCGCGCGCACCATAAAAAAAGGCACTTCATTCCACATCTCCACCGAAACAAAATGCCGGCCGACAGACAACATCCTTGAAGGTCTCTACTATGATATTACTCCCGAAGGTCAGCCCCGCACCATGATTACCCAGTGCCAGCAGTGGGGTTTTCAGCGCATGGTCCCCTGCATTGACGATATGCGGGCAAAATGCACATGGCGCACCACGATTATCGCTGATTCCCGTTACACAAACCTCATATCAAACGGAAACGTAGCCCTCCCGCGTACCCGCTACGACAGCGAGCGTGATGTAATCACCTATGCAAACAATGAAAAAATGCCCCCCTACCTCTTCTTCCTCGGAGTAGGAACCTGGGACACCTTCTCACGCAGATTTATCTATCCTGATGGAAAAGAAGTCATGCTCGAACTCATGCTGCCCCGCGGTGCTGACGAAACAAACGCCGAAAAAGCACTTGACATTATGTCGGATGCAATTCTCTGGACCCACATTTACACCGGACCCGAACGCTATGAAAACCTCCCCCTTCGCGATGAAATCTATCAGTTATGCCGCAGCCGCGAAGTACGCCTGAAAGAAGATGCAGACATTACCGGAATTTCTGCGGAAATCGCTGAAAAAGCAAAGCAGCTTGTATTCGGCTATCAGTACCCATACGAAGTATACCGCGAAATCGCCATGCACAACTCAGACTTCGGAGGTATGGAAAACACTGGAAACACCACTATTATTGCAAGCCGCATTATGCCGGATGCAAACATTACTGATGCATCCTATGAATACATGCTCGGCGTCAAACAGCATGAATTCTACCATAACTTAAACGGTTCAGGTGTTACGGGCGACACACCCTTTTCCATCTGGTTAAACGAAGCGGTAACGGTAATGATAGAAGATGACTATTTAGCCTTCCATTTCGGAAAAGACTATATCCGTCTTACCGAACTGCTGCAGATGCACACTCCGGGCATAGGCACATTTTCACTTGATACCGGCAGTATTTCCATGCCAATTGAACCATCCGGCTTTAACGACCCCAATGATTTAATCACCTCGGTAACATATGTCAAAGCACCGGAATTCACCCGCATGATTGAAAATGCGCTCGGAAAAGCTCCGTTTGCCTGGGCTCTTGACCTCTATCACAAACGCTACAACGGTGGAAATGCAAGCCCGGCCGATTTCCTGCGCACGATGGAAGATGTGGGAAAAACCGATTTCTCATTCATGGCTGACCGCTGGCTGCATCAGACCGGTTTTCCTACAGTATGCGCAGAGGCAGAATGGTGCGAAGAAACACAGACCGCGGAAATCACCGTAAAACAGGAGGGATTTGGTACACAGAATCCATGGATTTTCTACCTCACCGGTCAGTTATGTGATGAAGAAGGAACCGTAATATCCGAGTTTACGCAGAAAATCGAAAGCGAATCAGCTGTATTTAACGTGGTATGCCCGCGTGCGTTCACCTTTACCGTATGGAATCCTGGGCATGCCGCATACATTAAGATGAAAGAAGATGTGTCTGATGATATTCTCTATCTCAGGATGGAAAAGTCGCAGGACGCATCCACGAAATTCCTTTCCTTTGCCGCGCTCTTTGACCGTGAGATGATAAAACTCTGCGAAGATGAGTCACGTGTTCCGGAAAAAAGACTGATCGATGCATATGTCTCCCTTGCAGAAAACGATAATCTGATGCAGTCCTGTGGGGCTATTCCCTTAATTCTTTTTGAGCACTGTTCGGATGCACGCTTCACCTGGTCCTATACAAAACTCTGGTCCGCAAGACGCCGGTTTATGTATGAAGCGGCAAAGAACCGCTCGGTCACTCTCAGGAAAATTGTCGAAAAGTACTCGCTTTTGGCAGGTGAAAATCCTGACCTTGCAGACCTCGGAAAAATTTTCAAAGCGCGGGCTGTCCGCAATGCGGTGTCAGGCATTCTTTCAACGCTTGACACGTATGAAACCTGGCATATGATTAAGAAATCACTGAATGGAGCAGACAACGCTTCAGTGTATCTTGCATCACTCACCCAGTATCTTTCCTCGTCCGCACCTGACAGATTAGATGTGCTAAAGACAGAAGCGGAAAAAGCAAGGGAAAATGCGATTGCATTTGAAAATTTCATAGGCGCTGCGGCTCTTTCGTCTTCGCCTGACACCGTTTCATATCTTGAATATATTGAGACGCTGCCTGAATTCAGATGCGAGCAGTCCGGGCTTTCCCGCGCTATGTATCTGCGGTTTGCCGAAAACCGTAAACTGTCTCTTGAAACACCGTCCGGCCGCGCATTCCTTGAAAAATCACTGATAAAAATGGCGCCGGTAAATGAATATCTTGCAAATGGTATGTTAAATGTCTTTTCGCATCTGCTGGATTATGCGCCCGAAATACAGGCACCGCTTAGGGAAATTCTTCTGCATCTGAAAGCTTCTGTAAGTGCAGAGTCAGCACCTTCGGTTATCAGCAAAACCGATGCACTTCTGAAAGTATAGGGGGATTTTCCGAATGCCTTATATTTTCACAGGTAGATAATGTAATCAGTAATTTTCGGGAAATCATGATAGTATTTGTAAAAGATAATCTGTATATGGCCGAAAAAGGCGCGTATTTCCGTGAATCAGTCAAAATAGACGGTGATTTTCTGGTGCCGAAACGTACGATTTTCTGGAAGGACGTAGTAGTTTCCGGAAGTTTGTATCTCTGTCCGGAATGTACCATAAGCGGCAATGTTTCCTGTAATGGTGCAGTAATCGGCCCCGGTTCAGTCATCAAAGGAGAATTCAATGCAGGCGAAGAGCAACTTACCGTCTGTGACAATGCAGCAGTGCGTCTGATTAAATCGACCGGCAATGTGCTTCTTCGCGACGGAGTTCAGTCAAATGAAGTCCATGCGGAAAATCTCTTAATCATGGGCAAAGTCCGGTGCAACAAGCTCATGGGTAAAAAGACCAAAGTAATAAGCAACTGACCTTCCCGTTTTTTTTTATTTTTTTTATCCTCATCTATTATGCCATCTATTGTATTTTTCTCACGAATGAAACAGAGATATTATCTAAGGTGAAGGGAAATATATAGGTACAATTCATACAGAAGAAGTCCCGCCTCTTCTGTTCCGGTGAATATCCAATGTCATATGAAGAAACATACACACCTGAAAGCGTTGCGGAAGCAGTAAAACAATATGACGGTGTGAAGAGAAAACAGGCAATCGGTCGCCTGGTAAAAGCCCTCGAAATTGAAAACCCCGATGTAGTAGCAGCTTATGGTGAAGATGCGGCAGTAATCCGTCAGGGACACACCGCGTTACTGCTTGCCGCAGATGGAATATGGAACCAGCTGATGGATGTAGACCCTTACTGGGCAGGATACTGTGCAATACTCGTAAATGTTCATGATATAGCCGCAATGGGCGGAAGACCGGTTGCTATGGTGGATGTACTTTCTGCATCGTCTGACGAAGCCATGGCAAAGGTAAGTTCCGGTATGCATGATGCAGCAGTTGCATTTGATGTTCCTGTTGTGGGCGGACATCTGCACCCTGACGCACCATACAATGTAATAGACGTATCCATTTTAGGTGTTGCAGACATAGACAATGTCATCTACAGCTCCAAAGCAGCACCGGGCAATGTAATCCTCTGTGCAATGGACTTAAACGGTCGTGTACACCCGAGTGCAAAACTCAACTGGGACTGCGTTACCATGAAAGAGCCGGAAGTACTGCGCAGACAGATTGCAGTCATGCAGGAACTTGCCGAACACCACCTGGTCTCAGCCGGCAAAGACATTTCCAATCCGGGCATTCTCGGAACATTAGGCATGCTTCTTGAGGCAAGTGGTGCGGGAGCCGTTGTTGATTTAACTGCAATTCCGCATCCGGACCTTGATGCAATTGATGTTTCTTTTGAACAGTGGGTCAGAATGTATCCGGGTATGGCATTTATTATGACCGTGGAACCGGACGCAGTGGAAAAAGTCAGCAAGGCGTTTAGAAAAACCGGCATGGCATGTCAGCAGATTGGTGTGGTAAACGACACCCACTCGCTTGTTATCACCAAGGGCGGGGAAAAGACCACGCTCTTTAATTTCCAGACCGCAGGCATCACCAATATATGATTATCGGACTCGGCTGCGCAAAGGATTTTGCAAAGGTTCTTGAAAGCGCAAAAAAGACTGCATCACCGGAGGTTACTATCCGAATCTACTGCGCAGAAAGGGTTGCCGAAGGCAATCTCCCTCCGCATATTGAAACAGTCACCGCTATTGAACCGCACAAGGCGTTAGTCAATGACCTGAAGGAGGGAAAAATCGCAGGGGCTGTCCGCGGAACGCTGCCTGCCAATGATACCCTGAAGTATCTGAAAACAGCATTTGGTGTTGACCATCTTGAGCGGATTGCACTTCTTGAATCCGCACACGGCGAGAAATTCTTTTTTGCACCGGTGGGTGTTGATGAGGGCTGGACGGTTGCAGAAAAAACCACCCTTGCCCGTGATGCACAGCGGTTTGCAAAGATGTACGGTCTTTCAGAAAAAACAGTAATTCTATCCGGTGGAAGACTCGGAGATATCGGACGGCATCCGAATGTGGACAAAAGCATTGAAGATGCTGTTGCAGCAGCAGAGGCATGCGACGGTGTCCATGGAGAAATTTTAATCGAGGATGCGGTTCATGATGCAGGCGTCATTATTGCCCCGGATGGAATCTCGGGCAATCTGATTTTCAGAACCCTGACCTTTCTCGGCACCGGAACTGGTCACGGGGCGCCTGTGGCTAATATTCCGGCGATTTTCGTGGATTCTTCGCGCGCTTCGGCAGGATATGTCGAGGTGCTTTCATTCACCATTCAGCTCTGCAGAAACAAATCCCTCTGATTTTGCCCCGTTTTGTCTAACGAACGTGAAAAATTTGTTATCGCGATTTTATGAAAAAAATAATTGATGAGTTCCGGAATATCGCGTATCTCGGGCTATAGGGCAAGAATATCGCGTTTCGCAAGAAACGTTTATATAGTAATAAAAACAATTTTTAACTGGTAATTATTATGGCAGACTTACCGAAAGCAGCATTAATCCGCCTTGCAAAAGCAGCAGGTGTAGAGAGAATCGGAGACGAAGCAGCAGACGCATTAGTCGCAGCAACCGAAGCATACGTTGCAAAGATTGCAAAGAAAGCAAACAGTATCGCAGCAAACGCAGGCCGCAAGACCCTGAAAGCAGACGATATCAACCTTGCTGTCGATTAAATATACAATATATTTGTTGACTCGTGTGAGACATCTTTTTGGTGGCTTTCCATGCTGAAAACCACCCACTCTTAAACCTTAAACTGTTTTGATTGTTTCTCTTGTTCTACGCACAGTATAACAGCCTCATTCCAAACCCTGATAACGCTTTCAAGCAAATATAATCCCCATGAAAAATCTCGTGGTGAAAGGTGCCCGTCAGCACAACCTCCGAAATATTACGATAGAACTCCCTCGTGACAAATTTATAGTCGTTACTGGCGTTTCCGGCTCGGGAAAATCCACCCTTGCTTTTGATACCATTTACGCAGAAGGTCAGCGCAGATATGTGGAATCCCTGTCTGCCTACGCTCGTCAGTTCCTCGGCATAATGAACAAACCCGATGTGGACTCAATAACCGGACTGTCTCCTGCAATTTCCATAGAACAAAAGACTACTTCGAAAAACCCGCGTTCCACAGTAGGTACCGTTACTGAGATATATGATTATCTGCGTCTTTTGTTTGCCCGCGTTGGAACACCTTACTGCCCGAAACATCATGTGAAAATCGAGGCACGTACTCCGGAACAGATTGCAGATGCGGTTATTTCTGATTTTCCGGATGGTGTTACCATTCTCGCTCCATTAATCCGCAAAAAGAAGGGGACCTATGAAAAACTGTTCCGGGACCTGCATGAAGAGGGTTTTGCCCGCGTGCGCGTGGACGGCGAAATAAAACGGACGGATGATGAAATCAAGCTTGCCCGCTATGTGATGCACAATATAGAAATCGTTATTGACCGGATAACAGATCCGAAAGGCGACCGTTCCCGTTTGATTGATGCAATAGAACTTGCACTGACCAAGGCAGAAGACGGGCTGGTGTACGGAGTGCCGAAAGAAGGAGAAGACAAAATCTACTCATCGAAAATGGCATGTCCGGTATGCGGTCTTTCCTTTGAGGAACTGCAGCCGAGAATGTTTTCGTTCAACAGTCCGTTCGGCGCATGCCCGACCTGCAACGGTCTCGGATTTCAGACGATTTTCGACCCGGATTTAATCATTGCCGATAAATCCCTCTCAATTGCAGACGGTGCTGTTGAAGTCTACAAGAATTTCCTGGACGGATTCCGTGTGTCCTATCTGAATGCGGTTGCAAAACATCTCGGGTTTACGCTTATGACGCCGATTGCAGAGCTTTCTGAAGCACAGTACAATGGTCTTATGTACGGTGTCAATGAAGAGATGAAATTCCAGCATTCAGGAAAGAATGCAGAGTTCTCTTATCACGGCACTTGGGAAGGTCTCCTGCCGCAGACCGAGCGGCTCTACCGCGAAACCAAATCGAATTACCGAAAAGAGGAACTGGAAAAATTCATGCGGATTCTGCCGTGTCCGACCTGTCACGGAAAACGCTTAAAAGACCATGTTCTTGCGGTAAAAGTCGCAGGAAAATCGATTGCCGAGGTAACTGACATGTCGATTGATGATGCTCTTGCCTTTTTCAAAAATCTGCCGCTGACGAAAAAGGAAAAGGAAATCGGGCATCTGATATTAAAGGAGATTATCTCCCGGCTGACATTTCTGCAGACCGTTGGCCTTGGCTATCTGACGCTTTCCCGCAGTGCGGGAAGTCTTTCCGGAGGCGAAGCGCAGAGAATCCGGCTTGCGACGCAGATCGGCTCTGAATTAATGGGTGTGCTCTATATTTTAGATGAACCATCCATCGGCCTTCACCAGCGGGACAATCAGAAACTGATTACGGCCTTAAAGGAGCTACGCGACCTCGGAAATACGTTAATCGTTGTCGAGCATGATGAAGAGACAATACGGGAGGCCGATTATGTGGTTGATATCGGACCCGGAGCAGGCATCCACGGAGGAAAAGTTGTTGCTCAGGGCACACCTGAAGAAATTGCAGCCGTTCCCGGGTCTATTACCGGTCAATATCTCTGCGGTGCGCAGAAGATTGAAGTGCCGAAATCACGCAGACCGGCAGAAAAATTCCTGCGGATTTGCGGATGCAGTGAAAACAATCTGAAAAACGTGACAGCTGAGATTCCTCTGGGGACATTAACGGTCATTACCGGTGTTTCCGGTTCGGGAAAATCCACCCTCATTTATGAGACGCTGTATCAGGCGCTGCGCAAGGAAATGTATGATTCCAAAGTCGTACCCGGAAAATATGAAAAACTTGAGTTCGATGAACCGGTACAGTCAGTCATTGTTATCGACCAGTCGCCTATCGGGCGCACACCGCGGTCTAACCCTGCTACTTACACAAAGGTGTTTGATGATATCAGGCGTCTCTTTGCCGAAACAAAGGAGGCAAAAATCCGGGGCTATGAGGCAGGCCGGTTTTCGTTCAATGTCAAGGGAGGGCGCTGCGAGGCGTGTTCGGGCGACGGGGTAAAGAAAATCGAGATGAATTTCCTGCCGGATGTCTATGTTGAGTGCGAGGAGTGCAAAGGCACGCGCTACAATGCGGAAACGCTTGAGGTAAAGTACAAGGGCAAGTCCATTTCGGATGTACTGAATATGAGCGTTGATGAGGCGCTGACACTTTTTGAAAACAATTCGGGTATCACAGCAAAACTGCAGACCTTAGCCGATGTCGGTCTCGGCTACATCAAACTCGGTCAGAGTTCGACCACGCTTTCCGGCGGCGAGGCGCAGAGAATCAAACTCACGCGGGAGCTTGCCAAACGGGGTATTGGAAAGACCTTGTATCTTCTGGATGAGCCTACAACGGGTCTTCATTTCCATGACGTGAAAAAACTCATCGGGGTTTTAGACAGTCTTGTTGCAAAAGGAAATACGGTGGTTGTAATCGAGCATAACCTTGATGTCATCAAGTGCGCAGACTATATCATTGATTTGGGACCGGAAGGAGGGGCTGCAGGGGGTAAGATTATTGCAAAGGGAACTCCGGAAGAGGTTGCAAAGGTTAAGAAGAGTTACACCGGTCAGTTCCTGAAAAAGATGCTGTAAATACAGCTGACTATTTTTTTCTTTTATTTTGAAAACTATAAGTAACTTGTTTAAGATACCTGAAAATCACGAAAATTTTGGTGTTATATCGGTAGTTTTCGTGAAAGATTTTGTTTTCGTGATTTTAGTGAAATATTTCGTAATTTTCGTGTCGGGGCGCGTCAGCGCCTGTTTGTATTTAAGATAAGTATCTCGCAAAAAAAAGGTTGATGAATAAAAATTGATTTGATTTACGAGCAGCCGCTCCAGCCGCAGTGCTTGCAGATGCCCATGTTGCATCCCTCACCGAAATCAAGCACTTCGCCGCACTCGGGACAGCGGTTGACCTTCTTCTCGCCAGGCTTTTCTGCAGGAACAATACTCCATTTGTCCAGAGTTGCAATTGCCTGATTGGTTGCGGCAAGTTCAATGCACTTGCCCACAACATCCGCACAACTCATACCCTCGGAATTCTTGTTTTTGATTGCAGAAACACAGTTAACCTTTGCAAACTGCTTGACGAATTTCTCATACGGCACACCGTTTTGCAGACCTGTACTGATACTGCGACCGAGAGCATTGCTGCTTGCCTCGCATCCTGCACCAACCGTTCTGATGAAAACCTCCATCGGCTTACCCTCAGGGGTAAGATTGACCGTGATATACAACTGACAGCAGCCGGACTGTGCAAGGAAGGTGCGACCACTCATTTCACGCGGGCGCTTGAACTCGCCAAGAGACGGCAGATTCTTTACCGGAATGGACACAGTCTTCGGTGCTTCAGCCGGTGCCGGCTCATCCTTTTTCTCCTCCTTCTTTTCAAGAGCAAGAACAACATCCTCCCGTGAACCGGTTCTGTAAAGCGTCATGCCTTTAATGCCGCTCTCCCATGCAAGAAGAACAGCAGATGCAACATCCTCTTTTGTTGCCTTGTAAGGCATGTTAATCGTCTTGGAAATCGAGGCATGCACATGCTTCTGGAATGCAGCCTGCATTAAGACATGGTCTTTCCAGTTGATGTCAAGCGCAGTCTTAAACACCGCCTTAAAGGAAGCAGGCAGCCATGCAACATCCTGCACCGTACCGGTTTCATGCACATGGTTTACAACCTCCTCATGCTTTGCCTTTGCATCGGCTACACTGAAGTTCATTTCAGCAAGCACACGGTCCAGTTCAGCTTCGAAATACGGGTGGACTAAAATGAACGTCTTGCCCACGGTGTTGCGTCTTGTGTATGCATAACTGAAGACCGGCTCGATACCCGAAGAACATCCGGCAAGAAGCGAGATTGTTCCGGTCGGGGCAATTGTTGTCATTGCCGCGTTTCTGATGATAATTCCTTTCTTGTCCCAGACACTGGCCTTGTATGCAGGGAATGTGCCCTTTTCCTTTCCAAGGCGCATGGACTCTTCAATTGCCACATCATTGATGCGCTTCATTACCGATTCGCAGAATGCACGTCCCTCTTCTGAGTCGTATGCAATCTTAAGCATCAGCATTGCATCATGGACACCCATTAAACCGAGACCAATCTTTCTCGTGCGGTTGGTGTTTTCCTTAATCTCCGGAATCGGGAAGACGTTTTTGGTAATGACCGAATCAAGGAAACGAACGGCCATCTTCGTCATCTTATCCAGATAATCCCAGTCGATTCCGTTACCCTTAACAAATTTGGAGAGGTTGATGCTGCCAAGAACACAGGACTCAAACGGAAGGAGCGGCTGTTCGCCGCACGGGTTTGTTGTATCGATGTCGCCCAGCTGCGGTGTCGGGTTTGCGCGGTTGATGGTGTCATAGAATAATATACCGGGTTCTCCGTTCTTCCATACACCTTCTACTATGCCGTCCCAGATTTCGCCCACTGTCACATTGGTGCCATCGGTTGCGGTAAGCCAGACTTTGGAATATGCGCGCTCGGAAACGAGTTTCATGAACGCATCGGAGACCATGATGGATATATTGAAATTGGAAAAATCCCCTTCCTTTGCCTTGCTCTTGATGAATTTCATAATGTCCGGGTGCCAGACATTTAAGATACCCATGTTTGCACCGCGTCTTCTGCCGCCCTGTTTTATGACATCAGTCGCCGCATTAAAGACGCGCATGAACGAGACCGGACCGGAGGCAACACCATCGGTACTGCGCACCGGTGCGCCTTCTGCACGGAGGTGGGAGAAATTGTAACCCGTTCCTCCTCCTGACTGGTGAATAATCGCACCCCAGCGTACTGCGTCAAAAATCTGCGGCAGGGAGTCGTTTACCGGCAGAGTAAAGCATGCGGACAGCTGTCCGAGCGGTGTTCCTGCGTTCATTAAAGTCGGCGAATTCGGCAGAAATGCCAGAGACGTCATTGCTGCATAATATTCTTCAGTCTCGGACGCATTGTCGCCAAGCGCATCCGCAACACGGCGGCAGACGTCTTCAAACGTCTTTTCGCCGGTTCTGAAGTACCTTGCAGCTAAGATGGAATCAACTACAGAGTCAGTCATTACATCAACCTTTTGAGAATGTTTACTATTTGGCGGGAGGTGTATAAAGATTTGTTATTTGATGTTTCAGCAGGTATTTATAGAGGGGTTGTCAGTGAGAAGGAACTGATTAAACAAATCTATTTCCAACCGGAGATGAAACAACAATTCTTAAGTCTTTTGACTTGCAAATAATTTCGCAATGGTATTGCCTAAAAAAGTGTTCTTCACCCGTGGCGTCGGAAAACATAAGGACCAGCTGGTCTCCTTTGAAATGGCGTTGCGTGACGCAAAAATCGCCCCCTTTAATCTGGTTTATGTATCATCGATTATGCCCCCTGATGCTGACATTGTTCCCCGCGAGGAAGGTCTGAAATATCTGCGTCAGGGAGAAGTTGTCTATTGTGTAATGGCGCGCAATTCATGCAATGAACCGGGCAGGATGATTGCATCTGCCATCGGTCTTGCGGTCCCGCAGATTCATGACAGACATCACGGATATCTGTCAGAACAGCACTGCTTAGACCAGACGGCAGAGGAATGCGGTGCCTATGCGGAAGAACTTGCCAATGTGATGCTTCAGACCATCATGGAGGACCAGTCAAAAATAGTAAAGACGGAACACATCAGTGTTGATGCGGTCTGTGAAAAAGATATGTGGACGACAACAATCGCAGCTGCGGTTTTTGTCTGCTGACCTCTCTTTTTTTTAGTTTACCTTAAACCGCAGAAGTGCAGCAACTCCGCCAAGCCCCGTCAGCCGCTCACCCGGCTCAAAGGAACTTGAAAGTACGACAACTTTTGCGCCGGCTGCTTCCGCCTCTTCAATAAACTGTGCGACACCGGCATCGCGGATAAGCGTGTCAACAACCAGGAATGTTTCTACCGCGCCGAAATCAACCGCTGTCTGTACTTCTGCCATACCGTAGGCCACTGCCCCGTTTTGTCCGATGCGCATAAACACCTCATCCATAAAGGAAACCTCGCGTGCAAGCTGGACATCTTCTGCAAGCCGGTTTAACACCCCGTTGCCGATTGCTTCAAGAACCGCACCGCGGCCTGACCTGCGGGTATCTGCTGCAAGCATCTTTGCTGCAAGGTCCGGATTGTTGTTTTTCACATACTGCAGGAAATCATCTTTGACAAAACCCGGACCTGCTACTACAATATTTCCGGTGACTTTGGATAAAACATCAAGCGCCGCGGCAAAAAGTCCCTGGCGCGAATCAAGCCCTGCGGTTTTTCCGCTTCCAAGCGTAAATGAGGTAACCTTTTCAGGACCATACTGGCGCACGCGGTAGATTTCAATCTCACCGTCTTCAACGGCTGCTATGTGCACAAGCCCCTGACTTGATGCACTTTTCGCCCGTTCGATTCTGTCAAGGTCTACCGCTTTCCACTGTTTCACGACCGATATTTCATAGCCGGTCTCAACATTCAGCGTATGGTGCTGACCGAGGTCCGGACCGAAAGTAATGACACCGAATACACGAAGCCGGTTTGCATCCGGAGTGAACTCGGCTTTTTCAACACAGACGCCGATGCGCACCGGACGCTTTTCCAGCTTTTCCGCACGGAGTTTGTCTGCGGGGGCATCCACTGTCCGAAGCGTTACTGCGTAAACAGTATCGCCTGGTCCGATTAGATGGGAAAGGTGCCACAGGTCATCCAGGGATTCTGCGGTTAATTTGTATTCACCGAATCCGTCCCGCTTTAAGGGTTCTGCCGGTTCTGCTTTCATGAAATAAGGTTAGAGCCCCCGGGAGGAACAAAAGCAGCTACGCTTTCGGTGTTCAGTACGGCTTTCAGTGCTTTCTCCTCTGCATCAGGCAGGGCATCGCGTAATTTCCGAAGCACCTTCTTTGCCACATCGTTTCCTTCAAAGGTACCGGGTCGAAGCCGAACTGAGACTTTTGTCTTTCCTTCGATAACGGAAGGAACACCGCCGAGCACGGCCAGGTTCGGCTCGGTCATGATGCCGATGGCAACTTCAAGCGGCACATCTTTGTAAATCGTGCGTTCCCCGCGGATGATGAACGAACCATGGGCAACGAATTCACCGGCTTCAGGAGTCTTGCTTACCTGGTTAGGCTGTGCGCAGATTACGTTGCCTGATGCAGCGCCTCCGGACCACATACGCGAATAGGATGCGGCAAACTGCACCGCTTCATCCATGTGTTCCGTATGGCCTTTGACAAGGACAACGGATGCACCAAACACATCGGCATGCAGAAACGTGTCGCGTCCTTCCATGTATTTTTTTACCAGTTCCTCATTTTGGTCCGCATTCCGCCCGCCGATTACAAGTACTCCGTCCGTGGTCTCCATCCACCGGAAGCGGTGATACCATTTCGGCTTTAATTTACCCGGGCCGGCCGCTTTTTTCGGCGCCGCATGCTTTACGCCCGCCTCCATTGCTTTGAGCGCGCCCTCTTTCTTGCGGCGGAATTTTTTCACCACTTCGCTGTACCGGCCGGCGTTTGCCTCAAGGGTTTCATGCACATAAATGACCGGCCGCAGTTTTTCGCCAAGGTCTAAAGTAACCGCCGCATTTTCCGCATCAACAGACACAATCCGTTTTGCGGCAGGAAGGTCGCTTGATTTCAGAACACGGCCGATATCCTGCCATGACATCTTTTTGCTTGCCGCATCCAGAATCAGAATAGTTTCCATAACCTCACTGTAATGCGCGTAAATAATATCGGAGGTTTCTTTTGCCTCGGCGATTTTACGCTCGAATTTTTTCAGTGCCTCGTTCTGCTGGGCTAATATGCGCTCTTCTTTGGACAGTTTCTTTTTGGTTTCAAGCACTTTTTCCGCAACGAATTTCGGATAATATGCTTCAAGCGCCGCAGAAAAGGAGTCAAACCGCTCTTTTGGCTCGCGTGCGGGGGAGACAAAGGGAAATGCCCCTTTTTCATCAATAAATCCTGCGGTTCCAAGTGATGAAAGCCAGGTTTTCATTGCATTGTAAACCGGAAGAAGCTGCGCATCGTCAGAATATTTACAGGGCATGTTTTTGGCAACGCCTGATAGCCGGCAGATTTCTTCAGACGGAACACCGCCAAGCTTCAGTTTTACTGCAAGGGCGCGGACAATATCGTTTTCTTCTTCGGTGATAAGCGTCTTGAACTCTTCAAAGGAGAGGTCGCAAGGGTCTTTTGCGGTCAGTTCATACTGCTCGCCCGGAACAATATTTCGTTCGCGGAACCGTTTCTGTGAGAGTGCACTCTGAATTATTCCCGCCTGATTCGTCAGAATCAGGTTTCCCTCGTCAAACATTTCGATGACAAGATTGTATTCGGACGGACCTTTTCCGATGGTAAACACAAGCACACGCTCGATTCCTTTCTGAAAAATACTGAGTACCTTGCCTCCTTCGACATATTTGCGCAGGTACATTGAGTATCCGGACGGATTTTTCGGTGCGGGGGGGAGTTCTTTTACGAGATGGGCGCGGGAACCTGCAGCGGCATACAAAAGCAGTCGCTTTTTATTTTCACCGTTTAAGCGGAAGCCGAATTCAGTGGGGCTGTATTGGTATATTTTCCCTATCCAGAGCGGGAGTTCGCCTGAAAGTTCCCTGCATACCGCACGCAGGTCAACTCCGCTCATTCCAGAAAGTATTGCCATATGTAAATGTATTGGCTTTGAAAGAATAAAAGAACGTAAGGTAGGAACGGAAAAAAAAGGTTATGCGGTTTCGTTAACCGGTGACGTTACATTTAATGCTGCAGTCTGTGTCTCTTGCGGAGTTTCAACAGGCTCGTTTCCTGCATCAAACGGTTTATCCTCATATTTTGACGGGTCTTTTACGTACACTTCCACCGTAAATCCGCTTGACTCATCCGGTGCGCTGAATATCTCATGGAATCCGGCCTTTTGCATCTGGGCGGTGAATGTGCCCGGATTTGCTTTTCCATCAACATACACGCCGCAGATTACTGTATCAACCCTGTTTTTGAAGAACTCGCTTTCTTTCTGGATAACTGTGTGTTCACTGCCGACAATGGTCATAATTATAGTTAAATTGGTCTTTTTGGAAAAACCTGCATTGTCTGCAACCTCTTCAAAGGTGGTTGTATCGACCAGTACGGTATTTTCACGCGGTATTGCAGTTACATGGTTGCTTAAGATATTGTTTGAGACCTGCATCTCAATCTTATCCGTGCCGTAGGCAATCGCTTTTTCAAGGAAGGTGCAGCGCAGATTGTTGGTTTCCAGGGTTTTTAACAGCCCAGGCTGCAGATACGGGTTCGGTTCAATGGATACCTGGTCCAGAGGATAGATAAGTTTGTCATTGATATAGGCCGAAACCGCGCCGATTCCGCATCCTGCTTCGATAACCGGGTTGTCATTAGGCATATATTTATCTATTGCCTCGTAAAGCACCGGCTCGTAGTCATTCGGTTTCAGAAGAAGCATCCAGATTATATCATTGGATATATAATTCGGATCAACCGAGATAATATTTCCCCGGATTTTGACCTCGTTTGGGGTCGGATTTAACTCTGATATACAGCCTGAACTGCAGACTGCAAAGAGGAGCAGAAATGCAAGGGCCGCACAAAGCCATGAAGATTTGTACATGATACTAAACTATTTGTGCGCTATATATTTAGTATTACCCCTTGGGAAAATCCCGCCGGAAAAAAAAAAAGGATTAGTAAATTTTTCCGCCGGCGTTTGCGCCCGGCATGCAGGTGAAGATTTCCTTAACCGAGATGACAACAAGTTCCTTGCACGGATATGCTCCGGGCTTTTTGCTTTCAAGCATCTCGCGCATTGCCTTGTGTTCGGGGGTGTCACGCATAAGTTCTGCGGTTCCCTTAAGCTGGAAACAGTTTCCTATTTCGCGGTTCCAGACAAGGACGGATACCTGCGGGTTTTCCTTAATGTTTGCAATCGTCTTGTTCATGAAGTTGTTTGCAATCAGAATTTTGTCATCGTTAATCATAACTGCACCCATCGGAGCAACGTTGGGAACACCTGCCTTTGATGCGGTTGCAAGATGAAGAACACCGACTTTTTTTGCCTGTTCGATTAATTCTGCTGGAATTTGTACCATAAAATAGTATGGGATGTAAAAATGCTTAAGGTTTTGGGAGACAGGCAAAAAAAGTTAAACCGTTTTCCTCAGAATACCCCATCTTACAGCCGTAAACAACCCGTGAAGTTTTTCCGTCCCCCGTCTGCGGTTTGCAATATGCACAACAGGGTCGGTGACTGCAAGTTTTCCCTCGGCGTCAAATGTGGAAACCGCTCCGTGTCCGCATACGAGTCTGATGAACCGCCCTGACTTTTTCAGTTCAGCATCCAGTTCTTTTGCAAGGGCAAAAAGATCCGTACGCTCCTCGGTTGCAAGTCTGCTGTTGATATTGACTGATGTAATCAGGTAATCCGGAATCGCACCGAAAATCAGCCGCGGACGTGAAAGCGATGCCATATTCAAAATAGCATCGCTTGTAAACAGTAGACCGAACTTCGGCTCATAGTAGAACAACTGTCCTGCGAGGTGTCCTCCGCGGCTTTCGATAACCTCAAAATGCAGACCTGCAAAATCAATCGTATCAATGACAGGAAACGCCCCGCGCGAAAAAAGCGGCACGGTTTTTGCAAGGATAATGTCTTCCGGTATGTTTATCTGCGAAATCGTATTGATATTCAGAGTGTAGGTCCGCACAAGTTTTTTGAAATTATTCACCGCAGCAAATCCGCGCGAACCGCTTTGCAGCAGCTCTTTGGTAACAGGATGCATATACGCCGGACACGGCATGAATCCTGCCATACCTACATGGTCTGCATCACCATGAGTAATAAGAAGCATTTTCACATCGTCAAAGGAGCCGAGACCCAGACGGACCAGTGTCATTACCCAGTCATCATAATTGACACCATATCCTGCATCAATCATCAGTTTTCCTTTTGGCGTCTGGAAAATATGCAGGCATCCGCCTCCCGGGGGCTGCAGCGTCCAAAGTGTAATCTCCTTGGAAAGCTGAATCTTCTGACAGTCAGCATAGAAATTTCTGCCCTTGTTTCCGTAAAGGTACAGACCAATACTCTGGACAATCCATTTTACCTCTTTCGGACGCTTGCCGAGTCTGGTTACCAGTTCCTGAATCGTTTCCTCTGTATCCCTGAAATACTGCTCAAGTTTTTCTTTTGACAGTGTTGTCAGATACGGTAAAATCTTCTTCTTATATGAGGGTGTGATATATTTCATCACACCTTTTCTTTCTCCATTCAGATTCTGCTGCGTCATTTTCGGGTTTCTATGTGTTACATTGGGTTTCATGAAATAAAGGATTTGTGGTCATATCCTGCATCAAGCATTTATTCAGGTTTTTATTGTTCAAAATCCAATATATACATACTATGCATGGTGGAGAAGAGATATTCAAATATAAACAGTGCCTCATCCTGCGCACGGATTTAAAAATGAGCTGCGGAAAAATGTGTGCCCAGGCGGCTCATGCCTCAATCAGTTCCTTTGAAAAAACCTCGCTTGCAGATAAAAAAGAGTGGATGCGTGAAGGTATGAAAAAAGTCGCTTTAAAAGCACCGGATGAGATGACGCTGTACAAATTAAAGGCGCAGGCGGAGTTAATCGGCGTTCCCTGCGCGTTGATTATTGATGCGGGAATGACGGAAATTGCACCCGGTTCGGTTACTGCTCTTGGAATCGGACCTGCCAAGCGCGAGACAATGGATAAAATCACCGCCGACCTGAAACTGCTATGAAAAAATCCGGATATCAGCTGGAACAAACACTCGGTATGGGATGGTATGCGTCTGATTCTGATGGGATAGGCGGACATCTGCGCGAGTCGCCTGAGGATTTCATTGTTGAGGAAATCCCGGAATCCTTTACCGGTCAGGGGCCGTATGCCGTGGTAAAACTGGTGAAAAAATCCTGGGAGCATCAGCATGCAATGCGTGAAATAACCAATCGTCTGCGTATCAGTCCGAAAAGAATCGGCTGGGCAGGAACCAAGGACAGAAACGCGGTAACCACTCAGTATCTGACGCTGTATAATGTTACGCCGGAAGAAATTGCGGCCTTAAACATCAAGGACATGGAATTGTCCTACGTCGGTCAGCACCAGTCCGGGCTGTCCCTGGGTCAGTTACAGGGAAACCGTTTCACTCTGACTCTTCGGGGATGTTCCAAAACAGAAGGGCTTGAGGAAATCTGCCGGGCGGTTGCTGAAGGCATTCCGAATTATTACGGGCTGCAGCGGTTCGGCTCGCTTAAGCCGGTAACGCACCGGATGGGGTATCATATTCTGCGGGGCGAATATGAAGATGCGGTGCGGCTTTATGTTGGTGATGCGTTCCCGTATGAATCTGATGATATAAAAGCCGCCCGGCGCAGTTTTGCCGAAACGCTTGATGCAAAGCAGGCCCTGAATTCCCTGCCGGTGCATTTGTCCTATGAGCGCATAATGCTTGATTCGCTGATGAAGAAAAAGGAGGATTACGGCTCAGCACTTCAGGCGCTGCCGCCCAAACTTCTTTCCATGTTCGTTTCGGCATATCAATCCTGGCTCTTTAATCTGGCTGTCAGCGCCCGCTTGCAATCCGGCACGCCGTTTGGCGAGCCGCGTATCGGAGAGCATCTGATTTTTGCAAACGGTCGGGTTGACACGGTAACAGAAAAAAACATCCCGGTCGCCCGTCAGCATATGAAAAGAAACCGGTGCTTCATTGTAGGGTGGATGCCTGGAAAAACCCTTGGTGCAACGCCGGGACCGCTTGAAGAGGTAATGCTTGCACAGATGAAATCAGACGGTATCGCAGAAGAGGATTTCGGTCATGCGGCTGAGTTTGTCCAGACGGCGTTTGATGGAAACAACCGCCGGATTTCGCTTTCCGCAGAGGTGGATGCAAAAGCCGAAGGCCCTGTTGTTACGCTTAAGTTCGCTCTTCCGTCAGGGCATTATGCAACCACGGTTGCCCGCGAATTTATGAAAGCGGCACCGGAAGAAATGGTGTAAAAAGGGTAAAAAAGTTAGTGTCTGCGGCATACAAATAATGCTGCAGCACATCCTGCTATTATTCCCGCCAAGGGAAGCGGAGAAGCGGAAGCCTGAGTCGCTGTCTGAACCGGTTCCGAGGTCTGGGTTTCGGTTGGTTCAGGAGTATTAATTACAGTTGGTTGAACCGATATCGTTTCTGTTGGTTTCTGAGTTTGTACCGGAGTTGATGAGGCGGATTTTGTCCAGCGTGCCTGGATTGTTTCGTCACCTTTCGCAGTATATTGCCACATTCCACTTTTCTGGTCATTAAATTTCGTATAATCATTGTTATATTTTCTGAACCAGCCGTCAAATGTATAACCAGCTCTGTTGTACCCATCCCAGGAATCTGCTATAATTAGTTTTGATTCAATTAATCTAATATCCCCAAGAATAAGACCGGGGCCATCAAGTTTAAGGGAGGCTTTGTTTACAATAATATTACCATCCAGAGTCCCGCTGTTCATAGTTACCGGCTTGAGAGCATACAGACAATCTCCGTTTATATGATACTCACTGAGACAATCTTTAATGATACCTCCGTTAATTGTTAAAACTGCAATAGACTTCAAACTATCATCATTATAAATTCCTGCGCCGCGTTTACTCTGACAGTTAATAATTGTACAGTCATTTATAGTCATTTCTCCGGCATTATAAATTCCTCCGCCAAAATTAGTCTGATATTCTTTAGAATATGCATGACCTTTACCATCAATTACCCCGCCGTTAAGTATTGTTTTTCCTTCATTGTAAATTCCAGCACCAGAAACACCATAACAGGATTCAATAGTGCCCCCATTCATAATAAATTCGCTGGATGATGATACATAAATTCCCCCTCCATGATGTGCAGTACATTCAAAAATTGTACCTCCGTTCATAGTTAATTTTCCGGATTCTATGTTTATTCCTCCACCGTAATCACCAATTTTATTGCCGTTTGAATTTTTCAAACCGATAATTTTGCCTGAATTTTTACAATCCATTAATGTTAATACACCCTTGTTATTAATTGTAATAACATGGTCTGTATCTTTGGTTAATGTAAGTGACTGTCCATTTAAATCAAGTTCTACATTCCCTGCAATTGTCAGCGTTTTTATCAGAGAGATATCTTCAGTCAAATAATATTTACCAGTTTTTAACTGATAATCATTAGAATTTACAGTCTGTGTATTTAATTCAAGCCACCCATCTGCATTATTATGCGCGTGTTCTTCTGCAGCAGCAGGCATTACAATGAATAATGCTGCAACAATCAGCACAATCAAAACATAAATGTAATTTCTGTTCATCATTCATCTCCGTAATACTATATATAATAATCAATATTTATAATTTTGTACAATAGTACGGTTTCTTAAATTAACTGAAAATGAGATAAATGTTATTTATGTCTGCGGCATACAAATAATGCTGCAGCACATCCTGCCAGTATTCCCGCTAAGGGGAACGGAGTTTCAGGAATCCGGGGATCTGTCTGAACCGGTGCAAGTGTAAAAGTCGGCAGAGGTTCTTTTGTCATAGTGACCGCCGGCCCGGGTTCTTCGGTCTGCATTACCGTTGGCTGAACAGTTTCAATTACAGTCGGTGCAGGTGTCGCGGTTTTTACCGGGGTGGCTGTTTCAATGACCGTATCCGGTGTCGGAACTGCTGTTTTCACCGGTGTTGATGTTTTTTGCGGAGCAGCAGCAGCGCCTGACCCGCTCCAGCGTGCAATGATTTTATCACTTTCAGCATGATAATGCCACGGACCTTTTTGCTGGTCATCGAGCAGGAAATACTCATTCATGTAGTTTCTGTACCAGCCGTCAAAGGTACAGCCCGGGCGTTTGTAACCAATCCATGAATCTGCAGTGTAAAGTGTAGAACCTACAAGCGTAATCTCACCTAAAATCAGTCCCGAACCGCTTAACAGAATTTCAGCCTCCTTCACAAAGACCGTATTTTCCAGAGTGCCTCCGGAAATCGGTACAGATGCGGTTGTATAAAGGTCGTCACCGCCGTTATGGAAATCAGTAAGCCCGTCTTTGAAAACACCGCCGTTTATTTTTAATATGGTATATGTCTCTCTTTGTGCAGCATTGTAAATTCCCCCGCCCTGCTTTGCACGGCAGTTGGTTATGGTACAGGAGTTAATCTCCATATATCCTGCATTATATGCAGCGCCTCCGAACTGTGCCTTGTAGTCAAGGGTCGAAGAATCATATTTGAGGGATTTTCCGGTGTTTACAATCGAACCACCGTTTATCTGAACATATCCTTCAGCATCATTGTAAATTCCCGCTCCCTGTACACCATAACAGGAATCAATCGACCCTCCGTTCATGATAAATTCGGAGCCGGGGGCTACATAGACTGCTCCTCCTTCATGAGCGGTGCATTCATAAATTGTGCCCCCGTTCATAACGAATTTTCCAGATAAAATGTAAACTCCCCCTCCGTATTCGCCTATTTTGTCACCGTTTGAATTTTTCAGCCCGGTAATTTTTCCGGTGTTTTTACTGTCGGACAAGGTCAGGTCACCATATTCGATTATGGAAATGACATGTTCTGTGTCTTCAGTTAAGGCAAGTGTGCAGCCGTTTAAATCAAGTTTTACACCCGGACTGGCAACAACAAGCGTCTTCGGCAGACTAATGTCTTCACAAAGCACATAGTTCCCGCTTTTGAGTTCAAAACCGTTGTCGAAAAGGAATGCGGAATTTACCTGCACCGGTCCTGCTGATGCAGGCATTATGCAAATCAATGCGGTTATGAGAAGAAAAATGAGAGTATAGAAAGTATTACGGTAGGTTTTCATCATCAAATCATATATGGTGATGAGAACTACTTATGTGTTTTCCAATGCGGGTTACTTGTCAAGCGCCTTTTCACGTGCCTTGCACCAGTCGCTGTACATTTTATCAAGCCGTGCGCCCGAGATTTTCTTTGTAAGTCCTCCGGCGCTTTGGGGCGCTTCATATCCGTAGGATTCATTGTCATAGTCTATCAGCAGGCGTTTTCTGCCGCCGTACTCCTGAATTTCCATGCGCACATCAAGGGCTGACACGGTTTTTCCTGCGAAATGAACGGTGCCTGCCTTTTTGTCGATTTTCAACTGATTGTCGCGGGCACTTTGCATCTGCGCTTTTGCTGCTTCGACTCTGGCAAGGCGTGCGGACTTTTTGCTGGTTTTCTCATGCTGCTTTACTGCGGCATTATAGGATTTCCAGGTTTCTTCGATGCGTTTTGTATCGGCTTTAATTGCTGCTTCATCTGATGCATGCGAGCGCATGACATAGGTTTCGCCGTTGTATTTTACGGTTATGCGGGTTCTTCCTGCATCTTCGCCTTTGGTCACTATTAAAAGCGGGATGGGAATTTCCATGCCGGAAAAAGTCGCGGTATATTTTTCTTCGTTGAAAGTGATTGAATCTATGCGCTGGACTTCACGTATCATTTGTATGGAGTAGTATGGGTTTTGAAATGAGATATGGTTTGTGTGAGACGGCGCAATTTGTTTTGATTTATGCAGATATTATATACTGTTTTCATCCAGCAGGAAATCAAAAATATTCACATGACAGATACCTTCTTCATCAGTCCATGAAAGCATGGAAGATCTGCTGATTAGTATTTTTTTATTTGAATCAGCACCCATTTTTTGAAACGGACGTAATTCCTGTTCCATTTTTTCTGGACTGTCAATACTTTCTGCAACCTGAATGAAATATTTTGTTCCGGGATTTGATGCATTAACCACAAAATCAATCTCGCGCACAACTCGTTTTTTGATACCCTCCTGATTTCGTTCCGTTGTTTCAACATATCCAACATCAACACTATGACCGCGGGCAAGCAGTTCATTAAATACAACTGTTTCAACAAGATGTGCTGCATCAAACTGACGGAAGTTCAGCCGGGCATTGCGGAGCCCGGGGTCTGTGGCATAATATTTACTTGGGTAGGAAAAATATTTCCTTCCTTTCACATCATAACGCTTTGCTTCGCTGTAAAGAAATGATTCTGTCAGATGCTGCAGATATTTACTGATTGTTTCACTGTCAACAGAGATATTCTGAGTACTTTTGAGCGTACGTGAAATTTTACTCGCATTGGTAAGAGAACCGGTTGTCGAACACAAAACTTCTGTCAGTCCGCGAAGTACATTTGTATATTCAATCGTGTAACGGCTGACAACATCTTTGAAATATACTTCTTCAAAGAGATTTTCCAGATACTGCTTTTTTTCTTTACCGGAGGATAGAGATAAAATATAGGGCATGCCCCCGTAAAGCAGGTATTCATTAAATGCATCATATCTGTCTCCTTTCCGGTAAGTATAAAATTCGCGAAATGTCAGCGGAAAAACATGAATCTGGTCCCCTCTGCCCCTAAACTGTGTCCAGATATCTTTTGAAAGCATTTTTGAATTTGACCCGGTCACATAGACATCAGTATTATCCATATGCAAGAGTCCGTTTAATACATCGTAAAAGGAAATATAGTCTGTTTCATCATAGTCTCCGTCTTTTTTTAAGGCGGGATTGACATATTTTGCAACCATCTGGATTTCATCAATGAAAATGTAATGCATTTCACGACCGGTAATCTTTTCTTTAATATAATCATAAAGCACCAGCGGGTCTCTAAGATGCATAAATTCAGGGTTGTCAAGAGCTATTTCAATGATGCGGGATTGCGGGATTCCCTGTGAAATCAGATAGTCTTTATAGATGGTAAAAAGAAGAAATGATTTTCCGCACCGGCGCAGCCCAGTGATTACTTTTACCATACCATTCTCTTTTTTTTCAATAAGAGTTTTCAGATATGTGTCGCGTGTTATATACATAATCTTCTAGTCGGAAGTTATGTGGCATGCCACGTTTTTTCCGACTGTATGAATATGATTATGTATGATAACTATAAAAGAGTATGGTTTGACAATCGGAACTTATGTGGCATGCCACGTTTTTTCCGACTGCTCACTCACTCTATCTTCCCGTCCGCGTGCCCCACCTCAAAATTCTTATCCGCCCAGTAGCCCGTAACCCGCCCGTTTAACGCAAGTTTGCCCAGTTCCCGGTTCACCTTCGCAGAAACCGCCCGCGGCTCTGCGCCGGCAAGAGGAGTGCCGGGCAGAGGCGTTAAGTAATGCACATGCATTTTCCCGAAGCGTGTCACATCCCGGATTAATTTCAGATTCGCCTCTTCATCCTCATCGGTTTCAAACGGGAAACCGAAAATAATATCCACCACCGGCATGAGCCCCGTATCGCGGCATACGTCAAGCGCATTATAGACATCAGCCGCTGTATGTCCCCGGTGGAGACGCGAAAGCACCGCGTCTGAAGCAGACTGCGCCCCGAAATGCAGGTTTTTGTTTGAACAGTATTCGCTCACTAAAGACGCAGTCTCAGTTGAAACAAATTCGGGGCGCACTTCTGATGGGAACGTTCCGAAATAGATGTTGTTTTCCGGCATCGAAGACAAAAGGCGCCCCAGTTTTTCCACATCAGGATGACGTCCGTCTGATGAGCCGTAGGCAAACGCATTCGGCGTTACAAAGCGGGCGTCCCGGTATTTATGCGCCATTTCAACAATCGCCTCACGCGAGCGGTGACGCATTTTTGTTCCATGCAGACGCGGTGTCTGGCAATATCCGCAGTTAAACGGGCATCCGCGGGATAATTCAATGTATCCCTTCATCTGAGCAAAACAGGGGAAATGATTCAGATACACCGAATGGTCAATTGGCGTAAACCCTGCGGCCGTTGCCACTCCGGGAATAGAATCAGTCGCCCGCCCGTTTTGAACTGCATCCAAAAGACGCGGGAGCGTACGCTCCCCTTCGCCGACCACAACAAAATCCGCAATCCGGGTGACCTCCTTCCAGCATGCCGAAGCATGAGGGCCGCCCGCAATAGTTATTGCAAGACATGCGGCAATCTCATCCGCATATGCCTCGTAATTCAGACTGTTTAACGAATAACAGACAATATCCGCCGCTGCCGCATCTTCTGCAGATTCAACCGGCTCCAAAATCCAGCCGTATTTTTCGCATGCCGCATAAAGACATGCATATGTATTGCGCGATGCATGAATATAGCGCCAGACAGCCTTCATTCGAATTCTACGTATCCTTCGCTTCCGTTTACGGTAACGCAGCCGGATTTAGGCAATTCTCCCTCAATTCTGTCAACTGCAGGAATTCCCGCCATAATCGCACCGGTTGCGATAATTGTCTCGCATTCCTTATTGATTATCGCAACAGGCGCGGCATTATTTTTCGCCAGTGCATAAAGAACATAGGAACCGACCGTTGAGCCTTTTCCAAACGGAAACACAAGCACCTTTCCTGCTATGCAGATTCCTGCAAGCGGGTGATTTACATCAATAATTTCCCCTGTTTTCGGATTAACCCCGCCTAAAAATGATATTGGTTTGTCGGTTATGAGAAGCTCGCCTGAGGCGGTGCCTTTGGATATGCTGCGGCCTTTTAGTAACATTATGTATAGATTAGGCGCATGAACTTTTATACTATCTGTTTCATATTATTAACCAATGTCAGAACTCCTTGATGAACAGCCCTTTTCCCTTTCGGTAAACGGCCGTCCGTATGCAACAGTAATGATGCTTTCCAGTTTTCTGAAGGAATTTGCCGTCGGCTATCTTCTTTCGGAAAATATCGCAAAACCTGAGGAAATTGAATCGGTGATGATTGAGGAAAATACAATAAGCGTGCTCACGAAAAATCCCTTAAAGGTTCTTGCCCCGAAAAAGACCGTAATATCCGGCTGCGGAGGAACAGCGTCCTATCTTGACCCGGAAAAACTGCCGAAGGCAGCCTTTGTTTCGCATACATTTCAAACCATGGCGGATTTTGATTCTCCGGTGACAAAAGCAGGCGGTTTTGGCTCTGCTCTGCTGACAGAAGCAGGAGATGCGGCAAAAGTCTTTGATTTGTCCCAGATGACCGCACTTGACAAACTGTTCGGCATCGCAGTATCGAAAAATATTCTGCTTTCTGAGTCGGTTGTCTGTGTTTCGGGAAAAATTACGGCTGACATGGTCAGAAAATGTCTTTTTGCAGGTGTTAGCGAACTGCATGCAAATCTCCCCCCGACAAAGCTTGCATTTGAAATTGCAAAGGAAAGCGGGCTGAAAATAGTTTATTAAATACGAATAAAAAAATATTTTGAAGGAATTTAAGCCCATCCACGGGCTTTCATACCTTCAACGACACGTGCAACTGCGACTACGTATGCTGCCTGCCTCATGTTGATTTTGTATTTCTTGGATGCATCAAAGACATTGTGGTATGCTGCAGTCATTGCATTGTCGAGTTTTGCATAGACATCCTCAAGAGTCCAGTAGTGCATGTACATGTTCTGAACCATTTCGTAATAGGAAACAGTAACTCCACCTGCATTGCAGAGGAAGTCCGGAATGACATGAACACCGTTCTTGTAGAGAATCTTGTCTGCTCCCGGAGTTGTCGGACCGTTTGCAAGTTCCATGAGAATCTTTGCTTTCATGTTCTTTGCAACCTTGTCGTTGATTGCTCCCTCATCGGGTGCTGCTGCGACAATGACATCAACCGGTAATGCAAGAACATCATCGTTGGTGAGTTTTTCAAGACCATTGTATCCGACAACGGATTTGGTTGCTTTCTTGTGCTCGTTTACTTTCTTGATGTCAAGTCCCTTCGGGTCGTAGCATCCACCTTTTGAGTCGGTTACTGCTACAATTTTTGCACCGAACATTTCCTGTGCTAAAGATGCTGCGAAGTTTCCTGCGTTTCCGAAGCCGATAATTGCAAACTTGGCTCCTTTGAGGTTGATCTTGAGCTCTTTTGCTGCTTCACGCAGAGTGTACATTCCGCCTTTTGCAGTTGCATCGCTGCGTCCGAGAGAACCTCCGATTCCGACCGGCTTTCCGGTTACAACACCGAACTGGTTCTTTCCGCTGATTACGGAATATTCGTCCATCATCCATGCCATAATCTGACCGTTGGTATATACATCCGGTGCCGGAACATCCATGTCGGGACCGATATTCTGCCAGATTGCGCGGATATAACCGCGGGAAAGGCGTTCAAGTTCACCCTGGGACATTTCTTTCGGATTGCAGACAATGCCTCCCTTTCCTCCGCCAAGCGGAAGGCCGATTACTGCGCCCTTCCAGGTCATCCACATGGAAAGTGCTTTGACTGTGTCAATGGTCTCTTCAGGGTGGTAGCGGATACCTCCCTTGTACGGACCGAGTGCATTATTGTGCTGGACACGGAAGCCCTGGAAGACTTTAATTTTGCCGTCGTCCATTTTTACCGGGATAGAGACCTGAATCTGTCTCTGCGGCTGCATGAGAATGTCAACTACACCCTGGTCGAGTTTCAGGATTTTGGCACAGTCAAGTAACTGCTGCTGTGCCATTTCAAAAGGATTAACCTTTACCATGTTTTTTCCTGCCAAAGCCGCTCATGCATTCTGCCTGAGCATTTGTGACAAATATTGTATGCTTTAATTGATAAAAAACCTATGGATATATATAAATTATCGCCTGATTCCCGATTGATTCTTCCTTCGTAAGAATCAGGAATATACCGGTATTAAAAACAGTATGCTCTTTTATGCTGCAGCATAAAAAGAGGAAATATTGCTGCCAAATGCGACCGAAGCAACTTCTTCAAAGTGTCTGTGGCAAACCACATCAGCTTTCGAACTGTTCAGATGGTAAACGACAGACCACTGGGTAGTTCCGAGCCCTCCCGACTCCGGTGTCTGCTGAATCAGCTGAAGCAGTTCAAATGCTTTGGTGGTATTCATTGCATAACCGGCAGCATCCAATACCTCCTGCGCGATTGCATAGCGGTCCTGACCGTGTCCTGCGGAATAATTTTCCGGGATGTCGCAGAGATAGAAGTTTGTCATCAGTTTTTCACCGCGGGTTACAACGGTTTCATTATTGATGTAATTGATTATGGCTGTATTTCCAGTTTTATCTGCGATAAAGTACTGAAATCCCATAATCATACGGGCGTCAACACTTTCGATAAGTTTCACTGCTGAATCAACACTGTCAGCTTTATCCAAAACAAGGCGGATTATCATAGGAGGGAGAACAGCAGGATTGCCGCGTTCCTGTTTAATCTGCGGGCCGTCAACGCTGTTGACTGCTATTGCAACACCTTTTTCATTGACTCCGTCCATACATGCATAGGGGGAGACAAGGGCGTTTGCCGCATTTGACGGGTCGTTTTTTGCTCCTTTGTTAAGCATGTTGACAACTGCAATTCCAAGAGATTCATAACCGTTTGCGGGCTTTGTGTGAACCAGAAGACTTGAGGTATCTTCTAAATCGAAGTTTCTTCCAAGCAGATATTTTCCGCCGTCATTAACTAGAAACACCGAACAGGCAGCTTTTGTTGGAAGATTGAGCACTACACCGGTTCCGGGCGCAGCAAGTTCAGCGATACGTTTTTTCAATACGGCTGTATCGGTAATATTTTCACTCATCAGTTCATCAAATTTGTAATCCATGCCGGTATAATCTACCAGATACAGGTTGTAGTCGTCAAAACCGGTGAGCGGGACAACTGCCGGTGTCTGAAGCGTCTGGGATGCCGGTGTCTGTGTACTCACACAGCCTGCGCCAAGAATACAGCCCAGAAGTATCAGTGTTAGAATAATACCTCCTGCGGCTGAGGTTGGTTTCATAAATGGTCTATTTGATGTATCGGGTTATAACAATTGCGAAAAAGAGCGCGGATAACGGATGGATTTTTGTCAGCATAGCAAATGCGCGGCATTCAAAAAAAAAAAGAAAAGGATTCAGGTGTACTTAAACCAGCGTCCCTTTGCATCATATTCGCCGTCTTCGCCGTAATGCGGGTCATTTTGCGGAAGAGCGGCGCGCTGTGGAATATTTGCCGCCGGAACTTCACGGGGTGCGGGTTCGGTCGCCGGATGATTTTGCAGGGGTTCTGCAGCAGGTTCATTTGGTTCTGCTGCAAGATAATCTGCCTGTTTTTCTGCATCTGTTTCTTTATTTTCCTCCCCATCCGGCTGATTCTGCAAAACGCCGTTTGGAATCGAGGCGGTTAAGAGCCGCTTGAAATAACACACCTTGTACGTAACAAAGAACGGCAGAGCGAAAAAGACGCATATTGCAAGCGTAAACATAAATGCAGTGATTACTTCAGGCGTAATCAGCGACATGAAATACTGCATCAGCTGGTCTGTGGTCATTGCAGAAAACATGTTGATGATCTCCGTTTCCGACATTCCTGCAAATGCCTGAAGCGCCGGAGTGTCTGGCGATAAAAATAACGGCAGAATGAGGTCGAATATGAAATTAAACACGAAGAATATGGCTATATTAAATAAATAAAATGCCGTTACCGAAAACGAACCTGCGGAAACGCGTCTCGAACTGGACTTTAACGAGCCGAAAAGTCCGCGTGCGCCGAGAAGTGCGCAAAGGTCTGCAAAATACCAGAAGAAAATTATCGGCAGCACAATAAAGAGACCGAAATAAAATGCAGTCTGTGCGGGAAGTCCGAACATCAGAAGAATATACGTTAACGCCTGAACGGCAAGAAAACCGATGAGAATTATCAGAAGCATCGGCAAAAGACATTTGAAATACCCTATTTTTACATATTTTGCATACACTTTTGGCGACCCGTGATTTTCCAAAATAATGCCGTAACTTCCTGCAATAAAGGCCGGCAGAACAAACAGAAGAACAAGACCTACCGGTAGCGCGACAATGAAACTGAATTCAAGACCGATGAAATACACGGCAAGAATGGAAAATGCCGCAAACATACCGCAAATCCAGACATAAGGGGTGATTACCAGAAGTCTTAAGGTATCGATGAGTGATTTGAACGCCATTTTATCTGTTCCTCGGCATTGCTGCAAATTCGCGCACCTGTAAATCAAAGAACTGTGCTGTGTGTGCCGGGCGGATTACAAGTACGGTATCTGCTCCTTCTTCAGTTCCTCCGACTGCAATTACCTCGCGGTCTATCGGGACTGCGCCCTGGTCTGCTGCAATGAGTACACATTCGACGGCAACTTTCATGCCGACTGCAACGGTACGTCTGAATGCTTCGGCTACTGCTTCCGTGCGTGAGGCGCCGCCTAAATTTCCGCGTCTGGTCATTGCACGTTCCATGCCGGATAAGGCATGTGTTCCCTTGATTATTGTAACTCCCTTTGCTTCAAGCGTCTTTGCAAGTTTTGCGTCGAATTCCCAGACACCCGGTTCTGAAAATCCGACCGCATGAGTGACGACAATTAAGTGCAGTCCTTCCTTTAATGCGGCATCGGCAAAGATTTGTGCGGTGTATCCGCTGCAGGATGCGGCTACTATATCAGTCAGTCCCAGTTCTTTTGCGCGGGCGACGGCAATTTCTGCGCAGTCTTTCGTATTTTCGCGTCCGGGGCGGTCGAAATAATATATGGATTTTTCAGTTTTCATTTTTATTCTCTTTTTACAGCAAATCCGTCAAATTCTGTATATACATAGTCATTCATCTCAATATTGCGGATAAGGGCCCGCGGGCAGTTATAGGTCATTGCAGCGAGTTTTTCAATAAGGATTTCATCACCGGTAACAAGCGCGCGGACGCGCCCGTCGGACAGGTTTTCCACTTCGCCTGCAAGCCGCAGATTGTCAGCTATCGCTTTTACGCAGGAACGAAAGCCTATTTTCTGCACTCTGCCGCTAAAGAGTATCTCAACCGTTTTGTTCATATTCAGACCTGGTATGGAAATACGGTTATATGATATGCGCTGGTTGTTTAAATATATGTATAATGAAAGAAGGGGTTTTTATCGTACCTTCCAAAAAACACCGGGCAAATGGCTGCAGCAGTTTTTTCCCGTCACCAGTTCAGACTGTTTTCATCCAGCAGGAAATCAGTGACGCCCATTACAACATACCCTTTTTCATTATGCCTCGGCTTCAGTTCCGTTCCGGAAATCAGGATTTTTTTGAATGAATCCCTGGTTAAGTCAAATGGCCGCAGTTCCTGCGCTTTTTTATCCTCGTCGGGAATCATCCATGCGGACTGGATATAAAATCTCTGACTGCCCGTGTTTGCAACAAAATCAATCTCCAGCTGTTTTTTCAGTTCTTTTCCTTCGGCATCTGTTTCACGTACCGAAACAACACCTACATCAACGGAAAAACCCCGGATTCGCAGTTCGTTAAAAATGATATTTTCCATAAGATACATCGGCTCAAGCTGCCTGAAAAACAGGCGTGCGTTGCGCAGACCCGTGTCTTCGAAATATATCTTAAACGGTGTCATGATATATTTCCTGCCCCTGACATCATAGCGCAGCGCACGTTTCATTATGAACGCATCTTCAAGATAGGAAAGATATACTCTTATTGTCTGCTCGGAAATTGCTGAACCCTTTACCGATTTAAAAGTCCGCGATAATTTTGCCGGATTGGTCAGAGACGCTATACCGGATGAAATGATATCAACCAGTTCATTTAAGTCTGCATCTTTATGAAGGTTGTACCGCGACACAATATCTTTCAGATATACGGCAGTGCTCCAAGTTTCTGCACTTCGTCAAGGAGGAGGTAATATTGTCTGTCGCCGGTTGTTTTTCCGGAAATATAGGTCATGAATTTTTTCGGGTCAACCTGCCGCTTTTCTCTTTCAAGCGTTAGGATTTTCCGCACCGACGGATGCCTGTTATGATTTTTATGAGACCGTTATGCTTACGTTCGATAAGACGGTTAAGATATATGTCACGCTGGATTATCATGGGGGGTCCACTTACTTTTTTTTCCGGTTCCGGAACTTTTCTTAATTATGGTGCTGGACAAAACCACCGCCTGCGTCAATATGTGCCTGACCACCTAAGCAAACCAACATATATAGAGTAATGACAAATATTACACTGTTAATCAGTTATAGAGATGAACTATGCAGGATAAAAAAACAACGGATGCCGAAAACAAAAAACAAAATACGGCTTCCAATATGAAACCTGACCCGAGAAACGTCACTTCCGGAATTTTAGGTGTTACAAAAACCGGAACATGGCTTGGAGAATACGGCGACGGAAAACCGCCGCGGATGTACCCGGATGATGTAACGCTTGAACTGGTCGGCTGCGACAAAACAATGACGCCTGAAGAAATCAACGATTTCTGGGCGGCGCATGTCGACCCTGCCTATATACCTGCAATAAACCAGTACATGGCAAAGATGGATGCGGGCGAACTCTCCGAAATCGAATACCCCTATCTGCATCCGACACGCGGCAGAATCTATATCCGCTGCAGCGGACGGAAAAATCCGGCATATGAAAACCCCTGCCGGATTGAGGGAATTCACCGTGAAATCACCTCCCTTCTTCATATCAGCACCGAAAAATCCGACGCTCCATCCTATTCCATCGGGGACGCCGCAATAGAAAACTTCCTCTCCTCCTATTACATTGACCTCACTGACAGCACCTATCAGAAATACCGCATATCCAACGAACTGAATCAGAAATACGGTCAGATTGAAAACTATTTCGAATCAATAAAAACCTATATCGCATCCGACGTTCATCCGGATGACAGAATTGACCTCCTGCGCCTTGTCGACCCGGAATACATCAGAGAAGCACTGGAAGTCAGCCCGCACTATGAGCATATCTTCCGTGATATCTCGGACGGAAAAGTAAAATGGTACCGCATGCAGATATCCCGCGGTCAGGATGAAAAACATGCGGGAATGTCTTTTACTGATATTACCGAATCCATCTGGGATAAACAGGAAAAGCTTGACATCATTGAAAGACTTACTGCAGAATATGCATTTGTTATGAAAGGGGACTGCAGGGATGCGACTGTTTCTGCCATCCGTATGCCTGATGGTTTGCGCACACAGTTCGGAGACACCGATATTACCCATCCTCATCCGATGAAGACTGCAACTGACATTTTCTTAAAATATATGGTTCTTGAAACCGACCGGGAAAAGATGCGCAAAGTCTTAACGCCTGAGTATGTTTCCAAAGGTCTTGAAAATGCCGATACCTTTTCGGATACCTACCTCAGTACCTTCAGAGGACCGATTCACTACTGGGAGGCAAAATTCGCTGTCCTGACACGCGATGAATCCGGAAAAGCAGAAACATTTCTTGCAGGATTTTCCGATATTGATAAAGACATACGTGCACGAAAAATGGTTGTCTCAGACACCATGAGTCTTCTTCAGTCACTGGCAGACAATTACGAGTCAATCTATTATGTAAATCCGGCAAACAACTCGTACCAGATTTTCACTCCCGGCCGCGGATATGGAAAAATTGCATCAGACGACCTGGTTAACACAAACGACTTCTTCAAAGACACCAATACAAACCTTGACCTGGTCTGTCACAAGGATGATATTAAACGGGTAAAAGCGTTTTACACGCCGGAAAACCTTGAGAAGATACTGGACGAAAATAAAAGCATCACCACGGAACACCGGCTTATTCTCGAGGGCAAAGTCACCTGGTATCAGAACAAACTCATAAAAATCCGTGACCGGTACGGAAAATTCCGGTATGTCATCGGTGTTGTCAACATTACGCATGAAAAGGAACTGGAAATTTCCGCAAAACTTGACAATGAAGTGATGACTGCTCTTGCAACCGATTACAATGCAGTTTTACTGATTGACCTGGACAATGACGAAATCCTTCACCGGACGATGACCGGCCTTATCCGTGAACATATGGGTAACTTTGCCGAAACAGAAGTCTGTTACAGCAACGGTCTTGGGCATTATGTACGGAATTTTGTCTATCCTGCGGACCGCGCAAAACTTCTTGAGGTCACTTCAATTGACAATATCCGCAAATCCCTTGTAAAGGCAAAATACTTTGAACTTACCTACCGGACGCTTATTTCGGGACAGCCGGCATACACCACAGCCAGATTCGTGCGTGTCGATGAATGCGGTCAGGTTCCGGCAAATCCCTATGAAGTGCACAAAGTTGCAGTCGGTTTTGTTGTTTCGGATGCAGAAGTTATCTACCGGTATGCAGCAGACAGTGTAATGAACAGTTATTCAAGTATATTCCTGTGCAATGTGAAAACCAACACCATCAAACCCATAAAAATTGCCGGAATGTATGCACCAAGGGATTCTTTTACCAGCAGTGACAGTTATTCAGACCGTATTCAGGAATATATCAAAACCATGGATCCTGCATATCAGGTCGGCTGGGAACGGATGATTTCTCCCGAGGCGCTTACCGCATATCTGCGTGATACTGACTACAGAGAGCGTACCTACAAGGTAATTAACGACAAAAAGCATCCCTGGCGCAAGGGAATGATGCGTGTCATTGAAAGGAATGAAAACAATGATGTTGTCACCTTCCTGCTGATATTTGCCGTGCCTGACGAAGGCGAGGCAAATTCGATTAAGCAGGCGGAAAAAATCGGTGAACAGTTCTTGGTCATCTCCAAACTTGCAGAAAACTACGGGTGCATCAACTATGTCTCATTAAAGGAAGACAATAAAAACGATGAACTCATCAACTATCGTCTGAATCAGGACTTTGTTGAAAAATGTCCGCAGTGGGCCGGAGAAAGCAATTTCCATAACAAACTGGAACTGTTAATCGAAGAAATCGCAGAAGAGTCTGACAGAAAACGTCTGCGGGAAAAGACACGCCGGAAGTACGTAATCGAGCGGCTTTTGGAGGCGGAGGATTTCACGATTGCCTTCCGTGCAAAAATCAACGGGGAAATCCGCCATTATCAGATTAAGTTCAATGGATTTATCACGAGCGGCAAAGTTGATGCAATTGTATTCGGTATCAAATCCATTGACCGGGAAAAGAGCAAAGCAGACAAGCGGTTTAAGGAACTTGTTGTGCTTGCCGACTTAACCGAAGACTTTGATCTGGTTACCTATACAGATATCAATGATGTCGAAAAACAGGATGAACTTTCCACTTTCAAAATCAGCGATGCGTTTAAGGAACGCATTCCGGAATGGGGCAGGGAGTGCAGTGTCGGTGCAAATATGGATCTGATTCGCAGAAGGTTTGTCTGTGAGGTCGACCGGGAAAAGTTCCGGCTTGAAACCAACCGTTCACTTATTCTGCACCGTCTTGCCGAAAAGCCGACATATTATGTAAACTTCCGTTCAGAGGATGCATCAGGCGTTCTGCGTTACTATCAGATAAAATTCATTCCCTACAAGGAAAACAACACTATCAAAGGTATCGTAATGGGTCTGCACTCGGTTGATTCCGAGACCAGAACCGAACTTGCCATGCAGAAGAAGCTTGAGAACTCAATTGCAGAGCGTACGCTTGAACTGCGTGAGAAGAACCGTGTCTTAAACCGCATCAATGATGATATTGTGGAACTTTTAGGCGATGTGATTGAAAGCCGTGACGGTGAGTCAGGCGAGCATATCCGGCGTGTGAAGGGCTTTACGCATATCCTTGCTGTAGAGGTTATGAATGAGCTGCCAAGGTATGGTCTTACCCGTGAAAAGATTAATCTGATGACCTCTGCTGCTGCGCTGCATGATGTGGGCAAGATTGGTATTTCGGATACCATCCTTTTAAAGCCGGGCAAACTCACACCTGAGGAGTTTGAGATAATGAAGACGCACTGCGAACTTGGGTGCGGTGTTTTATCCAAAGCACCTCTGGACTGGAGTGCGGAGTATCTTGAGACAAGTATGAAAATCTGCCGGTATCACCATGAAAAATGGGATGGTAAAGGATATCCGTATGGTCTTTCGGGCGATGAAATTCCTATCGAGGCACAGATTGTTGCCATTGCTGATATCTTTGATGCACTGATTTCAAAGAGATGCTATAAACCGGCGTACACGTGCGAAGCTGCGTACAGAATGATTAAAGACGGTGAGTGCGGAGCGTTTTCCGATGACCTTCTGCGCTGTCTTGACCATGTCAGGGATGCGTTTACCGCTTATGCAAAAGACGTCAAACTTTCCCAGTCCGCACCGGTTCCTGAAATGGAGGTGGAGATTAAAGCAGCAGACGAATCAAAGCAGCAGGCAGAGTCCTCAGGCAGTGTCTGTGAATGTGTTCTTCCGAATGTCAGTGATGCTGCATCGTATGCAAAAACTGCGGCCGAGAAAAACAAACTCATTGAGTCAGGAAAGTGTCCCGGATTTGCTCTTATCGAGTGCGATATGAACAGTCTGAAAACCATTAACAGTCTGTACAACTGGGATGTGGGCAACCGTTATATCCGGGAGTGTGTGGGTATTATCTCGGATGTCTTTTCGCACAGCAGTATCTACCGGCTGGGAGGCGATGAATTTGCGGTTGTTGCAGAGGGTGAGGATTTTGTGCGCTGCGAGACGCTGTTTACTCTTCTGCGGGAACTTGGCGGGGAAAAGCCGCGTTCAGACGGTCTTCCGCCAAATTCCTTTGCAGCCGGTATGGCTGTGTTTGACCCTGCTTCAGACAGGAGTTTTGATGATGTTTTTGCCCGTGCCGATGTGAACATGCGGGCAAACAAGCCGGACAAGCCGGTGTCCGAGGCGGAGACGGGGGATGTTGTTGCCGGGCTTAGTGTTCAGCTTCTTTCGCTTCTTGAAGAGGATTTCCAGGCGCTGTACTTTATTGATGCGGTCTCGGGCAGGTACCGGGTTTCTTCCGGCACGAGGCAGGTGGAGAGGGGTTCATTCTTAAATGATGCGGATACAACGGCTGATTTCTATGTTAACTCGCGTGCGGATATGGCGCATTATGTTTCTGCAGAGGACAGGGACAGGTTCCTGGAGTTCTTCTCGCGTGAGAATATGATAAAAATGCAGGCCGAAACCGCCTCTTCAAATATTACGTTCCACTATATGGTAAATGATAAAGTATGTCTGCTTCGCGCAAGAATTGTTCCTGCCCGTGCTGCAAACGGGGCGAAGCGTCTTGTGCTCGGGGTTGCTGATATCACTGATGAAGCTGCAGCTTCTGTCAGGAGCAGCCGTCTTTCTGATGCGATGCGCAAATGCATTGAGTGTATCAGCAGCAGTAAATCCGAGGCGGAGGCAATTTCGGAGATGCTTGCTGTTGCGGGTTCGTATTATATGGCGGACAGTGTGAATTATCTGAAGCTGGATCGGAGCAACAACAGGATTTTCTGTGCAAACCAGTGGTCACGGGAGGGTGTGTGTCCTGTTGTGAATCTGCAGGATGAAATTCCTTATGATTTGTTCCTGTATCATGTGAAGGTGTTTGCAGACAATGGGTATAGTGAATGCAGAAGTATTGATGATGCGCCGACGCCTGAATATGCCGAGATTCTGCGGCGGAAGAATCTTGATTCCTTTTTGCTCGCGCCGGTTTATTCGGATGGTGAAATTTCGGGTATTATCGGTGTTAACAATCACCGGGCGGCGTTCGGGGATTTGTTCGTTTTGCAGGGTATTGCGTCTGTGATTAATTCGAAGATTATTTCGCGTATCAGTGGTGATGAAATTGTGCGTGCGGCAAATATTGACCGTAAGTTCCTTGAGAAGGCAATTCTTTCGCATGCGTACAGTTATATCAAGATTAATCTGTCGAAGAACAGGGTTGAGCCTCCGATGATGGGTCGTGTCAATGGAAGGATTATTGATGTGACTGCAACTTACGGCAGTAATAATCTGTCGTATGATGAGATGATTGCTGATGCTGCGAAGCGGTTTGCGGGTCCGGAGTATAAGGAGAGTTATGTGAGGGAGATGTCGTGCAAGGGGCTTATTGAGAAGTTTAAGGCGGGTAATACGATGCCTGAGTATGTATGCGAGATGGATTCTCCGCATCTTGGCTGGCATATGCGGCGGTATCTTGCGTATCTGTCGAGGGATAAGGAGTCGGGTGATATTTATGCTCTGTCTGTTGCGTATGATATTACGGAGCAGGAGAAGCTTAAGCGTGAGCGGATGATGTTTGAGGCGGAGATTCAGAAGCGTGAGGAGGAGCTTGAGTATGTTTCGAATCTGGCTATGCGTGATGCGCTGACGCATGTGGGCAGTATGGCTTCGTTTAAGGAGAAGATGAATGTGGTAAATGGGGCGATTGCTGCGGGTACGGTTAAGCCGTTTGCTATTGTCGAGTGTGATTTGAATTCGCTGAAGGAGGTCAATGATACGTTTGGTCATGAGGCGGGTAATGAGTATATTACGCACTGTTGTGATGAGATTTGCCGTATCTTCCGTCATAGTCCGGTGTTCCGTGTGGGAGGGGATGAGTTTATTGTGTATCTTGAGGGGAAGGATTATGAGAATCGTGCGGCGCTGCTTAAGTCGCTGCATGATCTTGCGGAGTATGAGACGAAGAAGGATGCGTTTGCTTATACGAAGGTGTCTCTTGCTGCGGGTATGTCTGCGTATCTTGCGGTGGAGGATTCGAAGCTTGAGGATGTGTACCGGAGGGCAGATTCTGCGATGTATGAGCATAAGGCGTATCTGAAGAGTCTGTAGGGGTTAGGGTTTTTTTTATTTTTTGTAACTATTCACCATGGTGATTTTTTTCATCTTTGAGGCTTAGCTTTCTCCCCCACGAAAATCACCACGAAAATACCACGAAAAACACGAAAGGACAAGGCACAAAAAACAGCGTAAATCACAAAAAAGTGTAGGTGGTGTAAGGTCTGTGACTTTTTTAGTGGTGGAAAAAAGTGAGTGACTTTTTTTGCTTTTGAAAAAAGTGAGCGGCTGATTTTTTGTTTCGAAAAAAGTCAGTCGTATTTTTTGCAGCCGGTTTGGGGCAGGGGGATTTTTTTTCCGCATCCTGCTGCATTCCGGGGGTTTGGAGCCGGTCTGTTATCTCTCTTATCACGTCATTTACGTGGATTTGGATAATATTCATGTTTGCAAGTTTCATCAAGGTCGGGAGTAGAAGTTATGATTGAGCCTCCTGTGCTGCTCGCTGCCCGGCTGAATTTTACTCCGGTATCTGCGGTGAATGTGTCGCCGTTTAAGGTCAGGGTGTGTTCTACGGTGCCGGTGAAGCTTGCAATGGCAATGGTGTAGGTGTTTTCTGCGGTCTTTTTCCATGTCAGGGTGTGTTCTGCGGTAAGACCG
>DALTWF010000027.1 GCA_029987235.1 Methanocorpusculum sp.
TCCCCCCCCCCCTCCTTTATATTTATCATAGCGGAGCGGTTTTTGTTTTATTTTAAAGGGGTTTGGAAAATTTCTCAAGTAAAATTATGTCCAATAGTTTGAGGGGGTGATTGGACAGGCTCTTCAAAATACGTGTACTCATACACAAACTATTTTTATCATCGACCACCAATATTATATATTCCTAATTTCTTATCAGGAGAAATCAAAAGTACATGACAGACATGACCATAACTCAGCGTCTTCAGGCACTTGGTCTGAAAGGCGTCATGAAATATCTTGAGTCAAACCCTGAGGAGAACATCCCAAAGATTGTCAACTGGGTTGACAAACTTGACAGGGACAACACTCTTGAAGGTCCGATGCCGACCTTAAAACGCCTGCTCACCGACAAAAACAGCGTCTGGTACAAATATTTCTGCGACCTGTATACTGATGTCGATGAAAACGTAAGAAAGAAAATTTTTGAGAACTTTGTTGTCAACTCGGTTGTTATCGGCCGTGAAAAGAAGATTAAGATGCGGGAAGAGGAAGGATGCAATATTCCATGGGCAATTTTAATGGACCCGACTTCTGCCTGCAACTTAAAGTGCATCGGCTGCTGGGCGGCAGAGTACGGCAGCAAATTGTCTCTATCCCTTGCCGAGTGGGATTCCATCATTACCCAGGCAAAGGAAATGGGTACGTATTTCTTCCTTTACTCCGGAGGAGAGCCGCTGGTCAGAAAGCATGATATCATCAAGATGTGCGAGCGGCATTCGGACTGTATCTTCCTTTCCTTTACCAACGGTACTTTAATCAATGAAGAGTTCGCTGACGAGATGCTTCGCGTCGGAAACTTTATTCCGGCATTCAGTATTGAGGGAACCGAGGAATCTACCGACGCACGCCGCGGAAAGGGCGTGTATCAGAAGGTTCTCAAGGCAATGAGCATCTTAAAGGAACGCAAACTGCCGTTTGGTATCTCCTGCTGTTACACCTCGGCAAACACTGAGTTTATCGGTTCTGATGCTTTCATCGATGATATGATTTCCCGCGGGGCTAAGTTTGCCTGGTTCTTTACTTATATGCCGGTCGGCTGTGATGCAGTACCAGATCTTCTTGCAACCCCTGACCAGAGAGAGCATATGTATCGTCAGGTCAGGCATATCCGTGCAACCAAGCCGATTTTTGCGCTTGATTTCTGGAACGACGGCGAATATGTAAACGGCTGTGTTGCAGGCGGCAGATTCTATCTGCATATCAATGCAAACGGTGATGTCGAGCCGTGCGCATTCATTCACTATTCTGATTCAAACATCAAGACCAAAACGCTTCTTGAGGCATACAAGTCTCCGCTCTTCATGTCTTACCGCAAAAACCAGCCGTTCAACTGCAATCACCTGCGTCCGTGTCCGTGTCTGGACAATCCGGAAAAGCTCGTTCAGATGGTTGAGGAGTCTCATGCAAAGTCAACTGATTTCATCAGCCCTGAGGCTGTAGAGGATTTATGCGCAAAGACGAAAGACATCTCCGAGCAGTGGGCAGAGCGTGCCGCACCTCTCTGGAAGGAAAACAGGGAAGCAAAAGAAGCAGCCAGGGCAGAAGGCAAGAAAGGCTGCTGAAAAAAATATTTTTTTTCTCCTGATTTTAAAAATTACGCATATCCTGCGGGGTCTTCCTCTTTTTTCTCTCCGTCTTCATCCCCGAAGAATTTCTTATAGAACTTTTCGTTGTTCTCGCGGCATTTTTTCACCAGTTCACTGTCAAAAAACTCAACCGGGATATTTCCCCCGAGTTCTTCTGCCAGAATGGAAATTAACTGCAGCGCGGAATCTGGCGTCATTTTTATATCGCAGACTGTGCCGTTGTATAACGTCATATTCAGAGAGAGCTGATAATACGATTGCTCACCCTCACGCCTGAAGGTGTTTACATCAATCGTGTGCCAGTCCTCATCCATAGTGCCGGAGGAAAGCGAATACGCCTGCTGAACGCGGTTTCCGTAAATCGCCGTCAGGTGCTGCAAAATCCAGACCGCGCTGCGCACCTTTTCATCGTCTTTTGTTACAGCTAAGATATCTTCGAAAAAGGCCGTGTTGTTGACATGTGTTGCGGTCATTACCACCATAGTCGCCTGGGAACCGAGAATCATGGACATGGCGTTTACGATTTTCGGGAAGGTTTTGCGGTCAAGCGGGTCGACAAGATGATATTCAAAGACCTCGCGAATCTGCTCAAGTACGGGCGGATTTGCCGAAATAACCCCGGCAAATGCTTTCAGGTCGGCAATAAACTGTTCCGGAACAGGTTTGTGCAGTTTCGGCTCAATCTCACTTTCCGCCTTTTTGCTCTCCTCGTTTGTCACCGTGTGTTTTTCCGTCTTTGGTGCATCCGTCCTAGGCTCATCTTTTGGTTCTGCCTTTGCCTTTTCCTTATTTTCTGCGGATTTCGGGACTTTGGGTATGTTATCCTCAGTTTTTTTTACCGTCTGCTTTTTCTTTTTTATATCGGGCTGTGTATCTGTCATACCTCATAATTGGTTATACGATAAGAAAAAATAATTGTCTTGAACACCAATTCTGATAGTACGATGGAAGATATCAGAAAGGAACTTGCGGACGTAATGTGGAACTTTATCTGCGGATTTGCCCCGGATAATCCGTTTGAGTATCCGATAGTAAAATTCGCTGACGCAGGCGATGCAGAATTTCCCAAACTGAAAAACCTTATCACCCCGGAACATTTTATGCCTTCCGACTATCTTCCGAATGCAAAATCTGTTCTTTCCTATGTACTGCCCATCAGGTGTGAAGTTGCATTAGGCAACACTACCGAAGGTCTCGCCTCAAAAAAATGGTCCGAAGTGTATCTTCTTGCAGGAAAAACAAGCGCAGCTTTAGCCCCGGTAATCACTGACTTTTTTGCAGAACGGGGTTACACCGCCGTTTTCCCTGAAAATGCGGGAATGATTAGTGAACGGGCTCTTAGTATCTGGTCACAGCGGCACGTTGCATGGATTGCAGGACACGGCACCTTCGGACTGAACAACATGCTGATATCAGATGTAGGCTCTGTTGTCCGCTATTATTCCATGATAACCGATATGCCGGTCAAGGCAGACCCTCGCATGAAAGAAGAGCGCTGTCTGTATAAAAAAGACGGCACCTGCGGCGTATGCGTCAAGCGCTGCAAAGCAGGAGCGCTTAGCAAAGACGGATTCGACCGGTTCAAATGCCTTGCGGTATGCCTTGAAAATGAGGCGGTGTCCGGTGCGGACGTCTGCGGAAAATGCATCGCTGATGTGCCGTGTTCATTTCTTGGCCGGTGCTAACTATCATAAGTGATAGATTACATATCTATTACTGAATATGGTCAGGGCATTTATTGCAGTTGAACTGCCGTCAGAACTACGCGAAAAAATTGCCGTCGCGGGCAGCTCGCTTAAAGGAGCGGGGAAAATTATGCCGGTTGCCCCGCATAATATGCACATTACGCTGAAATTCCTTGGAGAAATCAGCGAAAAAGAAATAGAAACGGTCAAATCAGAACTCGCAAAAATAAAAGGCGCGCCTTATACCGTTAAGGCTGCAAAAGTCAGTGCGTTCGGTCGTCCGCCGCGGGTAATCAAAGCGGAGATTGCCGATGAGGGAAAATGCGCCCTTCTTGCATCGCAGATTGAAAATCTGCTTGCAGCAAAGGGATTTGCCCGCGAGGAAAAGAAATTTACCCCGCATATTACTATTGCACGGGTGAAGGAATATTCTCCGGCGTTAACGCCGAAAATAAACGCAGTCCGCGAAACAGAGTTCGGAGAATGCACTATTGATAAAATCGTGCTGAAACAAAGTACCCTGACTCCCTCTGGTCCGGTATACAAAACACTTTTTGAGGTGCCGTTATGAGAACAGAAATAGAGCAGCAGGTCCTGAACAAATACATGCCGGACGAAAAGGAACGCGCCGAAGTTGCCGAAATCGGCGGAAGAATCATCGATTGTGTGAAAAGAATCGCCGGGATAGAAGTTCTTATGACCGGTTCTGCTTCCCGCGGTACGTTTGTCAAAGGAGACAAGGATATTGACATTTTCATGCAGTTCCCGCCGGAATTATCAATTGATGAACTGAAAACCCGCGGTCTTGACACAGCATACGCGGTTGTGCGTGAGTTCGGCGGTACCGCTGTCGAAAAATACGCGGAACACCCGTATCTGAACGCAACAATCGAAGGATTTGACGTTGATTTAGTCCCCTGCTATCATGTGGCAAGCACGGCTGAAATGAAATGTGCTGTGGACAGAACACCTTTCCATGCACGTTATCTCATTCCGAGAATCGGCAATCTCAAAGAGGATGTCATTTTATTAAAGCAGTTCTGCAAAGGCGGAGGCGTTTACGGCTCTGATTTAATGACCGGAGGATTTTCCGGATACCTTTGTGAACTCTTAATCCTCGCATACGGCGGATTTGACAAATTTATGCATGCAGCATCAAAATTCCGCTATGGCGAAGTTGTTGACCTGGAAAACTATTATCCTGACAAAAAAGAGGCTCGCCGGCTCTTTTCCGAGCCGTTAATTGTTATTGACCCGACAGATAAAGACCGAAACGTAGCCGCAGCACTTACCCGTACGCGTTTTTCCGAGTTTATGGAACTGGCGCGTGATTACTGCGTAAAACCTGATGCACGCTATTTCATTCCGGATTCGCCGACAACGATAAGCGAGCAGGAATTTGCGCGGACACTTAAAGAGCGCGGTACGGCAATGCTTGCCATTTCTCTTCGGACGCCGGGAATCGTTGAAGACACAATTGTCCCCCAGCTCCGGAAAACCATGGAATCCATTAAAGCGCAGCTGATTGCCGAGGAATTTCTGGTACACCGTGCCGAGGTTGCGATGAAAGACGAGCACTGTCTCATTATTTTTGAACTGCTTGTTGACCGGCTTCCGGCGATTATTGTACGGCAGGGTCCTCCTGTGTGGAATCATGCAAATGCGGACAAATTCGTGGAAAAATACATCGGTCAGGGGGAATTTGCCGGTCCGTGGATTTTTGAGGATCGCTACTTTACGGAAGTCCGCCGCAAATATCTGACGGCTCAGTCGCTTCTTGAAGACCGGAACAGGATTTTTTCCGGTGCGCTTGGCAAACATGTCCGTGCAAGCATGGAAGAGCATTATGATGTGCTGGCGGGCGAGGAAATCTGGTCAGAGGAGTTCTCTGATTTCCTTTCCGCCTATTTCCTGCGTTCATCTCATGCTGTGCGTAAACTGCGGAGAATTGCGAATGGAGACTGAGATAATCGGTAAAAATCCGGCGCTGATTGCGTTATCGGGCGGTGTGGATTCGGCTGTTGTATTAGCCCTTGCTGCAAAAGCGGGTGCTGCAAAAGGGGCGGCAACAATTATCTCCGAGTTTACAGCGGAATCCGAGATACTCCGTGCGGAAAAAACCGCGGCAGAGTTCGGTATTGTCTGGTATCCGCTTCGCATAACGCTTCTTCCTGCGCTTTCCAAAAACCCGGAAAACCGCTGTTATCTCTGTAAAAAACGGATGGCAGAAGAATTAACTACCCTTGCAAACAAACTCGGCTGTTCGGCGGTTTATGACGGAAGTCATGCGGGCGATAATCCGCAAGACCGCCCCGGTTTTGCAGCATTTCAGGAGGCAGGAATAAAAAGCCCGCTTCGTGAAGCAGGTCTTAAAAAATCCGACATTCTGCGGCTTGCTGATGAATTCGGTATTAAAAAAGTGTCTCCGTCAGGGTGTCTTGCAACCCGTATCACGGGCGAAATAACCTCTGAAAACCTGAAACTCGTTGAATCTGCTGAAACAATTCTGCGTGATGCGGGAATTTCAGGTATTCTGCGTGTCCGTGTTTCCGGAAAAAATGCGGTAATTGAAGTTGCAAAGCATGAAATACGGCTTGCTTCTGCGAAGAAAAATCTGCTTGAACCGCTTGGATTTGAAAATGTATCCGTTTCTCTTTACGGTCGCAATTCCTCCGGAAAGCGGGCGGTTATGGTTCGTATCGGCGAATTATGGCTGAAATCCGAGCCGGTGAAAAAGCAGTTCATGGCAGCACTTACGCGCAATATTAAAGCAGCGCTTGACGCCCGCAGTATTTCGTATGAAATCGAGGAGTTCCGCGGGCGTCTTCTGATTTTCGGTCCGTCTGAAGAGGTTGCTGCCGAAGTTTCGCGCATATTCGGCGTGGTTGATGTAAGTATATGCGAGACCACGGAAAATACCCCGCAGGCATTAGGTGAAGCAGCCGCAAAACTTTCTGAAGGAAAATTAAAGCCCGGAATGCGTTTTGCCGTCCGGGCAAAACGCCAGCAGGTAAAAGGATTTACGAGCCAGCAGCTTGCCGCCTCGGTTGCAGATGTAATCTGGCAGAAGATTCCTGATTTTGTCGTCAATTTGGACAATCCCGAGTATGAAATATTTGTTGAGGCACGCGATTTCGGCGGTCTTGTTTATGATTCGCGTATTGCGGGTGTTGGCGGGTTGCCGCTTGGAACCGCGGGGCGTGCGGCCGTTTTGCTTTCTTCGGGCATTGATTCGCCCGTTGCCGCATGGCTTATGATGAAACGCGGTGTTTCGTTAACCGGTGTCTTTGCCGATGCGGGAAAATGGGCGGGTCCTGCAACAAAATCCCTTGCGCTTGACAACGCCCGTATTTTATCCACATGGAGTCCGGGGCGGGCGTTTTCCGTATGGGTTGTTCCGGTCGAAAAGTTCCTGTCTGCGGTCTATGAAAAAGCAGAAACACATTACACCTGTCTGTACTGCAAGCGGTTTATGATTCGTGCGGCCGAAAAAATCGCTTTGGCGAACAGAATGGACGCCGTTGTCACCGGAGAAAATCTGGGACAGGTAGCGTCCCAGACGCTGCAGAACATGAAAATCATTACGGCTGTGACCAAAACACCGGTGCTTCGCCCGCTGTTAACCTATGATAAAGAAGAAGTGGTTGCCATCGCACGCCGGATTGGTACGTATCATGAATCCCCGGGCGATACCACGTGTCATGCGGTGCCGAAAAAACCCGCCACACGCTCGTCTGAAGAGCGTATCTGTGCGGAAGAGGCAAAACTGAGTCTTGAAGAAATTCTGGATGATGCAATCCGATGTGCTGAACTCTGGGTTGCAAAAGACGGCGTTCTGTATAAAAAAGAGGATGCGCATGCAATACCGGACGAATCCTAAGAACGGAGACAAAATCTCCATATTAGGCTACGGCTGCATGCGTTTTTCACGTACGGCAGGTGTTGCTGTAAATCAGAAGAAGGCAGAAGAGGAAATGGAGACAGCATTAGAAGCGGGGGTAAATTATTTTGATACTGCGTATGTTTATCCGGGTTCTGAGGAGGCGCTCGGGAAGTTTCTTGCAAAAGGACACAGAAGCAGGGTTTTTCTTGCAACGAAACTGCCGCATTATCAGTGTCGGAGATATGAGGATTTTGAGCGGCTTTTTTCCGAGCAGCTGAAGCGTCTTGAAACGGATTACATTGATTATTACCTGATTCATATGCTTTCCGACACTGATTCATGGCAGCGTGTCAAAGAACTCGGTATTGAGAAATGGATTTCGGAAAAGAAATCCAGTGGTGCGATAAAAAACATCGGGTTTTCCTATCACGGGGGAACAACAGAGTTTAAGGCGGTTTTGGACTGTTACCCTTGGGATTTCTGTCAGATTCAGTTAAATTATATGGATGAATCCACGCAGGCAGGTATTTCCGGTCTGCTTTATGCGGGGGAGAAGAGTCTGCCTGTAATCATAATGGAGCCGCTTCGGGGCGGCAGACTTGCAAATCTGCCGGAAAATGCGGCACGCCATCTTCCATCAGGAGCAAATCAGGCAGACCTTGCTTTGCGGTGGCTTTGGAAGTTCCCGCAGGTTACGTGTGTTTTATCCGGCATGAATGATAGGAACCAGGTGCGGGAAAATGTCGCGTCTGCGTGCCGCGGGGGCGAATTAAGCGATGAGGAATCGGCCGCCTTATCTTCGGTAAAGGCGGAGCTTGAGGCAGACATTCAGGTTCCCTGTACAGGGTGCGGTTACTGTATGCCGTGTCCGAAAGGCGTTATGATTCCAAGCTGCTTTGCTGCATACAATCAGGCGTTTTATGACGGGCGATTTGCTGCGGTTTTCACGTATGTGAATACAACAGGTATGGGAAAGCGTCCGGGTTTTGCGTCTCAGTGCATAAAATGCGGCAGATGTGAGAAACACTGCCCGCAGCATATTCTGATTCGTGACGAGCTTGAAAATGCGGCGGCTGTTTTGGAAGGGCCGCTTTTTAAAATCGGAAGGCGCGGGGCGCGGCTTGTTTTTAAGATGCGGGAGTAAGCCCCGCACAAACCCTATAACCTATCCGTGCATATTACTTATTATTATGAAAGTAATTGCAATCTGTTCATCACCGAGGAAGAACTCAAACTCCCGTACACTTGCGGAATCGTTCCTTGCCGGTGCGAAGGAAAACGGGGCCCAGACTGAATTAATCAATCTTGATGGAAAAGACATCAAACCGTGTCATGCGGACGGAAGCTGTAAACTTGACCAGGCAAAGCGTTGCGGTGTAAAGGACGATATGCAGCCGATTTATGACAGCATTGCAGCAGCCGATGTGATTGCTTTTGCCTCGCCGGTCTATTTCAGCCGTGTAAACGGTCCTATGTGCACATTCATTGACCGCCTGTATGGTTTAATCGGTCCTGCGGGCAGCAGAATTCCTGCCGGAAAGAAGGCTGTGTCCTTTTTTACCTGCGGGGGTGGACCCGAAGAGGTTATGGTAAAAATGCACAAGGAGTTAATGGCTGCAATGGGCTATTTCGGTATGCAGTGTGCAGGAAAAGTTCTTGTCTCCGGTGTAAATCCGGAAGGCGAGATTGCCAAATTCCCTGAAAAACTTGCAGAGGCAAAGGCGCTGGGTAAAGCGCTTTCCTCCTGATTTTTTTTGTAACGGTTTCCTCAGGTATTTTTTGCGGGGGGTGAGTTGTTTTTGCGGGTGAAAAAAGTCACTCACTTTTTTCATCACGAAAATAAGTCACCCGCTTATCCCAACGCAAAAAATAACTCACCTACTTTTTTCCCCCGCAAAAACAAGTCACCTGCCCCCTGCTGATTTTTTACACAGAAAACCTGACCAGCCGCCGCTCGCGATACTCCGGCAGCTGATCGCTCACATAAATCGCACACCCGCTCTCCTTTGCAGCACCCTCGGCAGATTCACGGGCAATATTCGGACGATTATAGTTTTCCGAAAGATGCGCCAAAGCAATCTGCCCCACCTCCCGCGAAAGATGCGCAATAACATCATATGCAGCTTCATTTGACAAATGCCCGTCTTCTCTGATACGGTCCTTGAGATACCGCGGGTAAAGCCGCTTTACACACAAATCACCCATACAATCCGCCCCGCACTTTCTGCATGCAGAACACGCAGGGAACTTATCCGACTGCATAGCCGCAGCCGAATAATTACTTTCAAGAACAACCGCATCACAAGAAGCAAGAGCCGCAAACATATCACTGTTCACCTGATGCGTATCTAAACACACACCGATACGCGACTCGCCGTCATCGACGATAAACCCCGACGGCTCTGCCGCATCATGGAACGTACGAAACGAAGTCAGTTCAAGCCCCCCTGCATCAAGCGGAATCTTATCATGCATTACTACCCGTTTTGCAGACGACGGAATCAGATTATCCCGCACAAGCGCATCATGCGTACCCCCCGTTGCATACACCGGACACTTAACAGCGTTGACAAAACCCTTTGCCGAACGGGCATGGTCTGAATGTTCATGCGTGATGCAGAGTGCGCGGATTGTATCCGTATTGATTTTGTATGCTTCAAGGACACGTTTTACATACCCCATACCGGCATCGATTACGACCGCATCCGTACCATTGCCCAGGTAAATACAGTTGCCCTTGCTTCCGCTTGCAAACATCACACATTCCATACTTATCTATTGGATGCAAAAAGAGATAAAATAAGGGTGTTTACAGAGATAAAATCCGGTATGCAAAATGCGCCGCATTTTCTCCCCCGTCAACTGCCATACATGCAACAGGAACACCGCGCGGCATCTGCGCAATGGATAAGAGCGCATCAAGACCGCCTGCGATTTTTCCCGAAACAGGCACACCGATTACGGGCTTTTTCGTCCGTGCGGCAACAACACCCGGAAGCGCGGCCGACATACCTGCGATACAGATGAACACTTTTGCATCGGAATTTTTCACATACTCATCCAGCGCTTCTGCATCACGGTGCGCGGAAAGGATTTTACATTCAAACGATAAATTGTAGGATTCAAGCGTTTTTGTCGCTTTATCAATGATTGCCTGGTCTGAAGCAGACCCTGCTATAACTGCAACTTCAACCATAGTCTCTCCAATTACTATATGTATTTGGTGTACAAATATGTAAAAGACTTCTATGTATAAAGAAAATCTTCTCATGATGCCGGGTCCGGTACCGATGCCCGAGTCTGTCAGAAACGCCATGTCTCGTCAGGCAATAAACCACAGAAGCAAGGACTTTGGAGCCTGCTATGCTGATATTGTCCGGATTTTAAAAGCCATCTTCCAGACGAAAAACGATATGCTTGTCTTATCCGGTTCCGGAACCGCAGGACAGGAGGCTGCAATCGGCAGTTTCGCACGCGGAAAAAAGATTGTTTCCCTTGTCAACGGTAAGTTCGGTGAGCGCCTCGGTCTGATTTCCAAAATATACGGCGATACAACAATGCTTGAGTCCGAATGGGGTCACCCGTTAAACCTTGAAGGTCTCAAAGAGCAGCTTGAAGCAGGAGCCGAGGTTGTAACTCTTGTCCACAACGAAACATCCGCCGCAATCTTAAACCCGGCAGAAGAGGTAGGAAAACTCTGTAAAAAATATGATGCACTCTTTATCTGCGATGGTATCACCTCTATCGGCGGCGACGTGTTCAAAGCAGATGAATGGGGTGTTGATGTTGCTATTGTGGGCAGCCAGAAATGTCTTGCAGCACCGGCAGGTCTTGCAGCGGTTTCTGTATCCCAGAAAGCCTGGGACAGGCTTTCCGAGGTGCGCCCGTTCTATCTTGACTTAAAGAAGGCAAAGAAATCTGCAGACGCTGACCCGATGGAGACTCCGACTACTCCGGCCGAACCGCTCTTCTTCGCACTCCAGCAGGCATGCAGACTTATTGAAGAGGAAGGAATGCAGGCACGTATCGCACGCCACAGAAAACTTTCTTCAGCAGTCCGCGCAGCAGGTGCTGCATGGGGCTTGGCACCTGTCCCGCAGGTTGACGCTCTGCACTCCGCATCTAACACGGTCACCGGATTCTTCTATCCGACAGGAATCGAAGACTCCCAGATTCGCGGCGCATGTAAGAAAATGGGCATTGAGTTTGCCGGCGGTCAGGACAGATTCAAGGGAAAGATTTTCAGAATCGGCAACATGGGTATTATTGATATGCCGGAAGTGCTCGCAACGGTTGCAGCAGTTCAGACCGCATTTAAGAAGGCAGGTTTCAAACTTGCTGGCGACGGTCTTGAAGCAGCATGCGAAGTACTTTCTGCATAATTCTTTTTTTTATGCCTTCAGGCAGTTTATTGGAATTACAAACACCCCGTCTGCCCGGCGGTAAAGCGGTCCGGTTCCTGTCAGGGCCGCAAGAAACTCCGGTGCTCTTTCATCACTTTTCTCCCTGATTTTTGCATCCAGCCGTTTAAGAGATGAAGCCCCTGCTTCAATCAGCTTTTCCCCGCCAAGTTTGATTTCGAACGCGCCCCATCTCCCGTCTTCGAGATGAATTACCGCATCACACTCAAGCCCGGTATTATCCCGGTACTGTCTGATACTTCCCCCCCCCATTGTCTGTGCATAGACTGATAAATCACGTACCGCAAAATCTTCAAAGAAGAGACCGAATGTATTTAGGTCGCAGATAAGGTCTTTCGGCGCTATTTTCAAAACCCGGCATGCGATTGATGTATCGCAGAAGTGCCGTGTAGGAGTGGATCGTATTGATGTTTTTGAGCGGATTGCCGGATTCCATGCCGGTAAATCGTCAATAATATACAGGTCTTTTAATGCGTCAAGATACTCATCGATGGTTTTCCTGTCCAAAGTACGTTCGTTTGACTGTTTTACATCTTCAATAATCGTCTGAATACTTGCCTCAGATGATATGTTTCGAGCATAACTTGCCAGTATCATCCTGAGTAGTTCGGGTTTTTTGTTTCTGAATGAGAAATTATCTGATTCTTCAAAGGAAAAAAGACTGTCACAGTAGTTTTTCGTGATGTCAAGTGCCTGATTTTTATTCTTCACAAGAGAAACCGGTCATCCTCCGCGGCAGATTAAGAAGGCAAGTGTTTCGAGAGTGAATTCTTCGTTCAGGTCAAACACCTTTGTCTCATTTTCAAACAACCCGGTTAATGATATTTTCCCGGAGGACTCGTTTGATTCTGCAAGGGTGAGGGGTTTCATTTTTATCGGTGTAATCCGCCCCGCGCCTGAATGATGGATTTCTGTTTTATCTGCAGGTGTAGATCTGCCGGTCAGAATATATTTGTCAAACTGATATTCATTGTCTAAATCGTCTTTTACCTGATTCCAGATGTCGGGTACCCTCTGCAACCTTATAGAGACCCCCCCACAATACCCTGAATCTTTCCTGCCTCATCTATGTCTGCAGTAAACTTGATTTCATACAAAGCTACATCACCCTTAATCATTGCAGTAAACCGCACAAAATACACAGGTTCTGATGCAAGTTTTTCATGACAAATGCAGTCATGTTATTGTATAGTGAACCTCTGAATAAAGTATCAGGATTATTCTTATCGGCAGTAATTAGGCAAACATGTTCAAAATACTGTTATGGGAGAATGTGAAGTAAAGAAAGCATTATACGCGAAAAAATATTGCTCCTCATCACAGAATCCGGTGCGCCCGCCTTGAATATGCGTGTACATATACAAAACCTTAATATACTTCAGCGCATATGTGTAAGAGTTCACCAGCATGAGCGACACAACAGGCCGACCGAAAAGTACGAGAACCGTAGCCCCCGAACCCGGGGCAGGCTGCTACGCACCGGTATGCCCCAAAAAATTCCAGAGCGCAGAAACCGTTCTTCTCCACCCCGAAGAACTTGCCATCCTGCGCCTTATTGATTTGGAAGGACACTCCCAGGAAGAAGCAGCAGTAATGCTCGGAGTCTCGCGCAAAACCGCCTGGCGCGACATTCACGAAGCACGCTTTAAAATCGCGGACGCCATCGTGAATGGAAAGATGCTTCGGGTCACCTGCGAGGAAAACACCCCTGTTGCGTGTTCCCCGCTTCCGATGCCTCTTGCAAAACCCGCTGGTCACAAAAATACAAGGAAGAAACAAACATGAGCGAATCAGAAGGATGCAACGGACACTGTGATTCCTGTTCATCAAAGGAAGGATGTCCCAAGCCGCAGAAAGCAGACATCAGCGTAAAGCACGTAATTTTAGTCCTCTCCGGCAAAGGAGGTGTCGGCAAATCGACCGTCTCCGTAAACCTTGCCTACGCATTATCCAACCACGGATACCAGACCGGTCTTTTGGACCTGGATATTCACGGTCCGTCAATCGGAAAAATGCTCGGCATTGAAGACCTCCGCCTGCAGGCAATCGGCAACAAGATTATGCCAATTAAGGTAACCGGCTCCCTTAAGGCAGTATCTATGTCACTTCTCTTAAACGAGACTGACAGCCCGGTTGTCTGGCGCGGACCGATGAAGGCAGCAGCCATTCAGCAGTTCTTAGGCGATGTTGACTGGGGAGACCTTGACTACCTTGTCTGCGACTTACCGCCGGGAACCGGTGACGAGGCATTAAACATCGTCCAGTTCGCACCAAATGTGGAAGGTGCTGTTATTGTAACCACCCCGCAGGATGTTGCAGTTCTTGATTCCACCAAGGCAATCAAGTTCATTGAAATGATGGAACTGCCGGTACTTGGTATTGTTGAAAACATGTCCGGCTTTGTCTGCCCGCACTGCGGAGAAGTTGTTGACCTCTTCGGCCGCGGCGGCGGAAAGAAGGCTGCAGAGCAGTACAATGTTCCGTTCCTTGGTGAAATCCCTCTTGATATGGGTATGCGTGTTGCAGGCGACGAAGGCAGACCGTTCATTGTTGTAAAGCCGGGAGAAAAGGCAGGAAACCCGACCCGCGATGCAGTAGACAAGGTTATGGAAAACCTGATTAAAGAAGTTGAAAAACGCGAAGAGTAGATATGAAGATTCTCTTAGCAGAATATACCATGTTTAGTGACCCGTTCCTCGCTCCCGAGGGGCGTGCCATGATTTCCGTGCTGAAAAAATCCTTTGAGGCAGCAGGACATACTGTGGTCTGCCCCCAGGGGCGCGATTTCGCAGCGGAGATCGGGCGGCTTGCGCCGGAATGTGATTACGGTCTTGTAATCGCGCCTGACGCACTCCTCTCAAATTTCACCCATATCCTGGAACTCGGTACGCATAATATCGGTTCTGACAGTATGGCAGTTGCGGTGTGCGCAAACAAGCGCCTCACCTCAAAACGCTTATCTGCGGCAGGTGTCTTAGTCCCGCGTGAAGTTGATGCAGATTTTGCCGGAAAACGTGTTATCAAACCGGTAAAAGGCGAGGGTTCCATTCGTGTCCGCATTGCAAAAGAGGGAGAAGAGCCGGCGGACGATGAGATGTCGGTTGAGTACATCGAAGGCGGACACTACAGTGTCAGCATTGTGGGAAGCCGTGTTGTGGGCGAGGCCTGCGGATTTTACAGCGGGCTTCCGCCGGTGTTTCTGACAATCAATCGCCAGTATTCCCACCCTGATGCGGAAGGTCACTTCGTGTACGAGGGCGGCGAAACCCCGGTGCACCCAAAATACGAGGCAAAAATGATTGAAACGGCAAAAACCGCCATCGAAAAACTCGGATGTCAGGGTTATACCGGTATTGACATGGTGGTAACCGAAGCAGGCGATGTTTATGTTGTTGATGTCAACCCGCGCCCGACGATGAGTTTAACCGGTATCTGCAGTGTAATCGAAGAAAATATCGCCGAGGTGCTTTTGAAGGCAACGGTTGGTTTGCCTCCAGAATGTGTGCATTACAACGGCCGCACGGCAAAATTCGATGACAAGGGCGGAGTTACACTTTCATGATCGGTATTGACGTAGGCGGCGCAAATCTTAAAATTGTTGACGATTCGGGCGTCCATATTCATTACTGCCCGCTATGGAAAGAGTCGCCCCTTGCTGAAATCATCGCCGGCTATGCTCCTGCAAAAGAGGCGGCTGTCGTTATGAGCGGGGAGCTTGCGGACGGCTTTTTCAACAAAGATGAAGGTATCAGATTTATTGTTGATGCGGTGCGGGCGACTTTTCCTGATGCACAATTCTATGGAACAGACGCCGTATTTCACAAAGGCGCCTGCCGCGCTCTTGCCGCTGCAAACTGGCTTGCATCAGTCGATTATCTCCGCACGGAATATCCAAACGGCATGATGCTTGATATCGGCAGCACGACTGCGGATATTGTTCCGTTCGGCAGATTTAATGAACTGAAAGGCATGACTGATACCGACCGTCTTCAGGCAGGATATCTGGTCTATACCGGCATGCTCAGAACGCCTGTTGCGACCCTTGCCAACTCGGCAAAGATTAACGGGCGCGACACGCCGTTTTCAACAGAATATTTCGCCTGTTCCGGTGATGCAAATTATGTTCTCGGTCTTCTAGCAAAAGAGGATTATACATCTGCAACCCCGGACGGAAAAGAGGTTTCCCGCGAGGCATGCCTGCGGCGCCTTGCGCGCACGGTGTGCGCCGATTTAGAGGAAATCGGCGAGGATGGAGCACTTTCGATTGCATGCGCCTTCTGTGATGCGCAGCAGAAACTGGTCTGTGACGCGGTGAAGCGCGCCGCTGCGAAGTCCGGTGCTGATACCATTCTTGTCGGCGGAATCGGCTCAGACCTGTTTGCAAAACTGGTTGGCGGGGTGGATTTGACCGCAGAAACCGGTATCGCAGCAGACGCGCTGCCTGCTTTTGCAGTGCGCGAAATAGCCCTGCGTAAATAAGTGCAGGGATTTTTTTTTATTTTTACCTTCTTACCCGGCTTCTTATCATCATGCACGTATAGACAAGCGCGTATGCAATTACTGAAATAATTACAATCGAAGCCCCTGATGCGATATTGATACAGTATGAAATGAAAAGACCCGCACAGCAGAACACCATTCCCAAAATCACCGAGATAAGAATCCGCACAGACAGTCTGTGCGACAGAAATGCTGCAATTGCAGCAGGCGCCGTCAGAAGCGCAATGACTAAAATAATACCTGCAACACGGATTAAGACAACAACCGTCAGCGCGATTAATACAAGCAGCAGATATTCGAGGAATGTGGTTTTCATTCCGTTAATAGATGCAAACTGCTCGTCAAAAAGATAAGACTTCCAGTTGTTGTACAGCATGAAAATCACAAACGCCACAATGCAGGTTAAAACGAGCATTACAAGTAATTCCATGCGGGTAACCGAAAGAATATTTCCGAACAGATAGGAGTTTAGGTCCGGTGGATACCCTGACATTAACCCGACAAAGGCGATTCCAAGCGCCATTCCAAGCGACCAGAGAAGCGCGATGATGACATCCGTATTTACCCCGCCCTTGCGTTTTGCAAATCCTATGCCGAATGCGGCAAGCACGGAAAAAAGGAATGCGCCGAAAATCGGCTCAAATCCGCAGAGATAGCCAAGACCAACACCGCCGTATGCAGTATGGGCGATACCGCCTGAAAGCATTACCATCTTTTTTTCCACGATAATGACACCGATAATGCCGCAGACCACACTTGCGAGAAGTCCTGCAAGTACCGCGTTTTGCAGAAACTGATAGGTAAACAGCGCCTCAAACATGTGTCATGCCTCCGTACATTTTATGATAAACCGTATCGGGAATAGAAGGCGGACCGTGATAGAGAATCTCACGGTTTAAGCAGACCACCGAGGTAATTGCGGTCGAAATGGCAAGTACATCGTGGGTTACCAGAATAATAGTGATTTCCCTGTTTAAATCCGAGAGCAGATTATAGATGTGTTCACGTGATGCAGGGTCGATTGATGCATCAGGCTCGTCAAGGAGGAGAATTTTCGGCTCTGCGGCAAGTGCGCGCGCGATTAGCACACGCTGGAATTCCCCGCCGGAAAGGTCTGAAATCCTGCGGTCAGCGAGTTTTTCGATGCCGACTTTGGCAAGAACGGCGCGGGCACGTTCCCTATGCTCTTTTGTGTAGCGGAAAAACGGGCGCAGACCTCCTTTCATCAATGAGGTCATTACAACTTCAAGTACGGTTATCGGAAATTTCCGGTCGACATCTGCAAACTGCGGCACATAGCCTATGTTTTTGCGGCCGGATCTGATTTCTTCGCCGAAAATACGGATTGTTCCGCTGCGGAGGGGGACAAGGCCGAGAATCGCTTTGACAAGGGTGGATTTTCCCCCGCCGTTCGGGCCGATTATACCCACAAACTCTCCTTCGGCTATGTCAAGGGTTACATCATCAAGTGCCGGATGTTTGTCATATGCGACGGATATATTTCGTATCGATACCGCAAGCGTCATGAATCTGCTATCGCCTCTGCCATTGTCCTGAGGTTTTGGATGTAATCCGCCGAAAGCGGGGAAAGTGCGACTGCTTTACCTCCGATTTCCTCGGCAAAGGCTTCTGCCTGGCTGCTGTCTATTTCATCCTGGTAGAAGATGACTTTGATGCCGTTTTTCTTTGCAAAGTCAATTAATTCCATCAGATGCGCCATGGTCGCTTCTTTTCCTTCGTCTTCGAGCGCAATCTGGGTGAGTCCGAAGTCGTCTGCAAAGTAGCCGAATGCTGGGTGATAAACAATGAATGTCTTTGATTTTGCGTCTTTGAGAATGCTGATGATTTCTGTCTCAAGGGATTTCAGTTCGGCAATGTAGTCTGCTGCGTTTTTCTGGTAGGTGTCTTTGTTTGCCGGGTCTGCATCACTTAATGTGTCGGCAATTTTCTGGACCATAACCGCGACGCGTTTCGGTGAAAGCCAGACGTGGGGGTCTTTTTCGGTGCCGATATACAGCGTTGGGTAAACTTCTCCTGCCGCCTGGTTCAAAAAGACGACTTTGTTCTGCGATGTCTGTGGAAGACGGGAGAGAATCCGGTTTTCTGCCGGCACACCTGTTGCAAAATAAATACCGGCTGATTCCAGTTTCTGACGCTGCAGGGGTGTCGGTTCGTAGTTTTCCGGGTTGCTGCCGGGCGGAATCATTACAGCAATGTCTGCGAGGTCTCCTGCAACGGCTTTTACAAATGTCTCCTCCGGCACAATGGAAACCGCAACGGCGAGTCGGTCTGATGCGGGTTCTGTTATGCATCCGGCAGCAGCTGCTGCAATCAGGAGGGCTGCTGCTATGAGGAGGAGGCGATTCATATATGTGTAATTATTGGCTGTTGTACCTAATTTGTTTTTGGTTGGGTTCAGAGTTTGGACTGTACTATTCCGTGGCTGTCCTGGTAGTTTCCGTTGTACATCGTTTCAACGGTTCCTTCTACGGGGTGAATGAGCATGTTGCAGACGCGCATGCCTTTTTTGACGGGGATGTCTTCGGTGCCGCCGTTTACCATGCAAAGAGTCAGGTTGCCGCGGAATCCGGGGTCAATGTATCCTGCGCCGAGAACGACACCTTTGCGTCCGAAGGAGGAGCGACCCATAAGGGTTGCGCATAAGTCGGCGGGGAGGCTGACAAATTCCATGGTGGGAACAAGGGTGAGCGCGCCTGCTTTGATTACAGTGTCTTCTGCGCTTCGCAAATCGTAGGATGAGGGCTGCAGGGATTCTTCGGCGAAGGGGTTGATGCCGAGGGTGCCGTTCTGCAGGCGCGCCCGTATAAGTGATGATGATAAAACCATACACCTAATATGATTTACAGGCAAATATAGAATACGATAGGGACTTGTGGGGTAGTGGATATCCTTTCGGGCTTCGAACCCGAAGAACCGGGTTCGATCCCCGGCAGGTCCGTTGTTTTTTGGTTTTTTTGTTGTTTTTTCCGGTTGTTTTGTATCTCACGCAAAGCGCGCATACAAAATCGCCCGATTCAGCCGTCTTTTTTTGCCGGTACCCTGTGTGGTGAAAAAAAAGCCGTATTTTGCGGGTTTTTGGTCTCCGGTGGTGTCCGAGTTCATCCAGTCAAATCAGAATATATTTAAATCTATGAGTGAAAAATAAAAGTGAGGTGTAAAGAACTATGACTTACGGAATTGAATTTGTTCCAGGAAACATCAACGTCAAGCAGGTCGTAAACTTCTGTAAACTCGCAGAAGCAAAAGACATTGACTATGCATGGATCACCAACCACTACAACAACAGACACTGCTATGCAGTATTAACTGCTGTTGCACAGGCAACCACTTCTATGAAGATGGGTCCGGGTATCATGAACTCCTTCACTGACACTCCGGCAGCAATGGCATCCTTCGCATGCACTCTCAATGAGATTTCCGACGGCCGTGCAACTCTCGGTATCGGCCCAGGTGACCTCTCAACCCTCCCGAAGCTCTCCATCCAGCCGGAAAAGCCGGTTGCAAGACTCGGTGAGGCAATTGACACCATCCGCGAGCTGTGCACCGGTGCAGAGCTGAAGAAGTCCGGAAAGGCTTACTTCGACTACGACGGCGCAAAACTTACCGGTGTTACTCTTCCGGGCAAGAAAGGCATTCCAATTTATGTTGGTGCACAGGGTCCGAAAGTACTCGAGCTTGCAGGTCTTAAGGGAGACGGTGCATTAATCAACGCATCCAACCCGAAGGACTTCCAGGTTGCAATCCCAATCATCAAGGCAGCATGCGAGAAGGTCGGCAAGAAGGGATTCGATGTCGGAGCATACACTGCACTTTCCATCGACAAGGATGAGAAGAAAGCAAAGAAGGCAGCAAAGATTGTTTCTGCATTCATTGCAGCAGGTTCCCCTGAACCGTTACTTCTGAGACACGGGCTTGACCTCGGCAACGTTGCAAAGATTAAGGACGCACTTGCACGCTTCGACTTCAAGTCTGTCAACGAGCTCGTCGGTGACGCAGAACTGAATGCATTCACCATCTGCGGTACTCCGGACACTATCAGACAGAAATGTGAAGACTTAACCGCAGCAGGCGTTACTCAGATCATCTTCGGTTCCCCGCTTGGACCGGACATGACCAACTCTATCCGCCTCCTCGGCAAGATTATGTAAATTGGGGAAACCCAATCTACAAATCTTTTTCATGTATCCGGTTTTGTAAAATTTGTTTATTCGGTTTTTTTGCGTTGAGTTTTCCTGCATCAGTCCGCGCGGTTTTTGATTAATTCCATATGTTCAAAACTGTTTTAAAACAGAGTCACTCGTTTTTTCCGGTCGGGAAATAAGTCCCCGGTCTGAAATCAGGGTGAAAATATGTCAGTGACTTGTTTTCCGGTTGTGTTTTTGCCGGCGGGTGTTTTTGTGAGATTAATTTATTATTTTCAAAGCGCGTATTCTATTTATAAGGATAGAGGCAAATAAGATGGATTTGTTTAAGACCTGCTGGGATTCGCTGAAATGGAGTGCTGTCAGTTGTTCAAAAAATGTCGGCCGGTGGATTGGTATGAGTTTGCTGATGTGTATTCCGGTTGCGCATTTCATTCCTGCCGGGGCATTTTTAAAAATTTTTTCCGGGGAGGAGCCGTCTTTTGCTGAGGCGGGAAGAAGTTTCTTTAAGGGTTTTCTGTTGTTTGTGATTAATGTTGTTTATATGTTCATTCCGTTTATTCTGCTGGCAGCAGGTGAGAATCTGCTGCAGAACAAAAATTCGCTTGGATTGGGCGTTATTTTATGTATTCTAAGTGTAATTCTGTTTATTGTGCTTGGTCTGTTTCAGGTTCCGGCTGTTGTGAATTTTGCAAGGTCCGGCAGAATTACTCGGGCGTTTGCTTTTCGTGAAATTATTGCTTTGATTGGTAAAACCGGTCCGGGGCAGTATGTTCTTTCCTGGTTTGTTCTTATCATTATGAATATTGCTTTGTCTCTTGTTCTGATGCTTCTTGTCGGGTTATGCGGTACGTTTAGTGTGCTGATATCGGTAATTCCGGTCTTTGGACTGCTGCTGCTTATTGTTTTCTGTACGGTAACGGGTATTGTTTATCTTTTGCTTGCGCCACTTATTGCCATGTGGTATAATAAATACTGGAATGCGGTGTTTGAGTAATCTCTGGAATTCCTCTTTTTTTCGACACCTGACGTTATTTTGGGATTTGTTCAGGCAGTAATTCGGCAATCGCCTGCGTTTTTTATGCGTTTTAACGAACATATAAATATAAAGACAGACAAATTATTTTTATCACATTATGTGAGGTCAAAAATCATGGGATTATTTGGAACCGCATTTGAGGCGCTGAAGTGGGGCTTTGGCACCAACTTCAAGCACATTGGAAGATGGCTTCTGTTAACCATTCTGTCCATTATACCGATCATCAACTTCTTTGCTGACGGTGCATTACTGAAAGTCTTAAAAGGTGAGGAGCCGACTATTCCTCCGGCAGGTAAATCGTTCGTAAATGGTCTGTTACTCTTCATCATCGCTCTGATTTATATGCTTATCCCGATTATTATCTACTTCGTAATCGGCGGAGCAGCAATGCTTCCGGCAATTACCGGTGGCGATGTTGGTGCAGCAATTGGTGCAAGTGTTGGAATCATCGGTCTCGTTCTTACTGTTGTCGTTATGATTCTCTTTGCACTTATCATGATTCCGGCAGAAATCAACTTTGCACGCAGCGGCAAGTTCGGTAAGGCATTTGCATTCAGTGAGATTTTCGCAATGATTAAGAAACTCGGCTGGGGTAAGTACATTCTTGCAATCATCGTTATGATTATCTTTGCAATCGTTCTTGGTCTTATCCTTGGTCTTATTATGATGATTCCGATTCTTGGTTTAATCATCTACATCCTTGCTTTCATCCCGCTTGTCTGTTTCGAGCTTAAGTACTGGAACGACGTATTCGCATAAGCGTGTAAGAGCAAAAAAGGGTATACCCCTTGTTTTTTTTATTTTATTTTGTGCAGCCGGTTAACGGGCAGTTGCGGCTTTTGGCTTTGGTAAATAAAGTGTGCGGGTGCTGCTGCAGAGTTTTTCTAGGAGGTTGTTTTTCATACTGACTTTTCTCATACTGCCTTGCCTTCAGACACAAAACGCCTGAGACCTGCTATGGCATTCTCTGCAAATATTTTGTCCGTTTACATCACCTTATACAGCACCTAAAAAAACACTTGTGAAAACTGAGCGCAGGACATACAAAACCTGACATTTTTCATCGAAAAAAAGGGTATGTGGGGGGTAGAGTATC
>DALTWF010000055.1 GCA_029987235.1 Methanocorpusculum sp.
CAAAAAACTGCGCCCCGCAAATCACCTGACGTTTTCAAGAGCCAAAAAAAGTCACTGACTTTTTTCAGACGCAGAAATAACCCGCTGACTTTTTTCCATCACAAAAAAAAGTCACCGACCCCCCCGCACATCCCACAACCTTAAACATCCCGCGCAACCAATATACACTACTCAAAATGACAGATACAGATATCAAATCCGAAATCTTCATCCTCGCACTCCAGAACGCCGTCAAAAACAAAGCCGTTCCCCGCGCAGGAGCCGTTCTTGGCAGCGTCATGGGCGCCCACCCCGAACTGCGCAGCAAAGCAAAAGAAATAAACATGATGCTTCCTGAAATCCTCAAAGAAGTCGAAGCAATCCCAGAAACCGAACGCGAAGCAAAACTTGCCGCACTCAACCCCGCAGCAGTCGAAAAAATGCATGAGAAAAAGACCGCACGCGTTCACACCCTCCCCGAACTCCCCGACGCAGAAGGCGGCGTCGTCATGCGCTTTGCACCAAACCCCTCAGGACCTCTTCACCTCGGACACGCCCGCGCATCGGTCTTAAACGACTACTATGTGAAAAAATACGGCGGCAAATTCTACTACCGCGTTGAAGACACCGACCCAAAACGCGTTGACCCCGAAGCATACGACATGGTCATTGAAGACCTCAAATGGCTTGGAATCGGCATCACCGATGTGGTCGTTCAGTCAGATCGTTTTGAAATATACTATGACCTTGCACGCAAATTAATCCAACTCGGCGGAGCTTACATGTGCACATGCGACAACAATGAGTTCAAAGAAAAGAAACTCAAAAAAATCGCCTGCCCCTGCCGTGATTTATCAGTCGAAGAAAACCTGAAGCGCTTTGACGATATGCTTGCCGGAAAATACAAAGAAGGCGAAATCACCATGCGTGTCAAAACCGACATCGCACACCCCGACCCCGCAGTCCGCGACTTCGCCGCAATGCGTGTCTTAACCTCGGTCAAACACCCCAGAAAACCGGAAGTCTTCGTCTACCCCTTAATGAACTTCTCGGTTGCAGTTGATGACCACTTATTAGGCATGACACACGTCATCCGCGGAAAAGACCATATCGCAAACACCAGACGTCAGGAATACATCTTCAAATACTTCGGCTGGAAGATGCCGTACTATTACCACTACGGCAGAATGTCCATCGCAGGTCTTGAACTTTCCACCTCCGGCATGCGCAAGGGCATTAACGAAGGACTCTACACCGGCTGGGACGACATACACTTAGGTACCCTCCGCGCACTCGCCCGCCGCGGAATCCAGGCAGAAGCAGTCCGTTCTGCAAATCTCGACATCGGCATGGGGGACACTGATATCTCATTCTCCTGGGAGAATCTCTTTGCAGCAAACAAAGCCCTTATTGATGCGGATGCAGACCGTTACTTCTTCGTCCCCGAACCGGTAACGATAGCCGTGTCCGGCGCGCCTCAAACCGTAGCCCACGCCCCGGTCTACCCGAACAAACCCGAGCGGGGAATGCGTGACCTGCCTTTCACCGGCAAAGTCCTTCTCCCCAAAGACGAAGTCACCATCGGCGGCATGCTTCGACTCAAAGACCTCTTCAACATTAAGATTACCGGCGAAGGAAAAGCAGAATATGCAGGCGACTCTCTTGCAGAGGCCCGCGCTGCAAAAGCACCGATTGTACAGTGGCTTCCGGCAGACTGCGCCGCCCCCGCATCGCTTCTTACCCCGGAAGGTGTAATTGAGGGTATGACTGAGCCTGCCGTTTTGAACTACAACGGCAAAATCGTACAGTTTGAGCGTATCGGTTTTGTGAAAATCGATGACGTAAAAGAAGGAAAAGCAGTTGCCTATTTCACCCACCGGTAAATGTCGGCAATAGAGGTTGCAAAACTGCTGCGGGACGCAGACATTACTCTTACCGAGGTCCGCAAAGCAGTTTATCACCTCACCAAACCGGAGCGGGCGGATTTGTATGATGAGGCATCACCGAATCAGAAATCCGCCGCCGGTAAATTTTTTGAAGCACTTGTCTATGAAATTCTGCTGAAGGAAAGTAAAGACTCTGCCGCGGTGGAAAAAATTGCGGCAAAGTTAGCCGATGCGGAATACGTGCCGTACGACAAATACGCGCCCGACGGTCTCTGGTATTCCAGAGACGGGGAAATCCGGTTCAGGATTGACGGGCGCGTTGCTGCCGAGGTGGATTTTTTAGTCCGGACTTCTGACGGGGTTCTTGTTTTCGGTGAAGCTGCCGCGGCAAAGACAAAGGGCTTTGCCGCCGAACTTGCGAAAAAGAAGATGCTTCTTTGCGGGCTCTATCATTGTCCGGTGCAGGCCCTTGTTGTTCTGCCGCACAAAAGGACAGGCGGCTTTGCATGTCTTGAAGAAGGAGACGCCTATGCAGTAGTTGAAGGCGATGAAGCCTACCGGCTTGTTTTGGCATCCGAAGTACTCAAACGAAATCTTTCACCCACGGAATGTTCCAAGCGGGTGAATGGAAAAGATATCTGAGAACCTGCGCACTCCCCCTCCCTCTTTTTTCACCATTCTGCTGTATTTTTATGCGCTCTCATCCTCCCGGAAAAATTTCCGGCTTAAATCAGCCTGTTTAGCAGTTCTATATATTTCCATAACAAGAAAGTATTTATAGAACTGAAATCCATATTTTATTGCAACACCCGTGCAGAGATACCTGCACAGATGTTTTACAGCCCAAAAAGGAAACACCCATGGATAAGAAAACCGAAGAAGACAAGACCCAGGAAGAAATCTCCCGGGTCGAAATCGAAACAAATGCCGAAGCACCAGCCGCCGACGCAGAAAAATCCATGGAGACCGCACCCGAAGAAGACAAACTTGCCGAACTTCAGAAAAAATACGATGAGTTAAACGACAAGTATCTCCGTGCCGCAGCAGACTTTGAAAACACCCGCAAACGTCTTGAAAAAGACAAGGAGGCAGAAGTCCGCCGTGCAACAGAACGCATGGCAGCAGACTTCCTTGACGTATCAGACAACTTTGACCGTGCACTCAAAGCAACTGACGACCAGCTTCGCGACGGCTTAGAGCAGATACAGAAACTCTATGTCTCCATACTTGAAAAACACGGCATCAAGCCGATGAACACAGAAAAAGGAACCCCCTTCGACCCGACGCTTCATGAGGCAATCGTCACCCTTCCAAACAACGACATGCCCGAAGGAAGCATTATAGATGTGGCAGTTCCCGGCTACATGATACGCGACAAAGTACTTCGTCACGCAAAAGTAGTAGTCTCCGCTAAACCGGAGTGAACAATACAAAATACATAAGGTAATAAAAATGGCATCAAACAAAGTAATTGGAATTGATCTTGGAACAACCAACTCCTGTCTTGCAATAATGGACGGTGGAGCACCGATTGTCATCGCAAACGCAGAAGGATTCAGAACAACCCCGTCAGTTGTGGGATTTTCCAAAGACGGTGAGAGACTTGTCGGAAACGTTGCAAAACGCCAGGCAATCACCAACCCGCAGAGAACCATCAGCTCTATCAAAAGACACATGGGTACTGACTACTCAGTAGACATCGACGGCAAGAAATACTCCCCGCAGGAAATCTCCTCAATGATTCTGCAGAAATTAAAGCTCGATGCAGAAGCATACTTAGGCGAAAAGATTGACAAAGCAGTCATCACCGTTCCGGCATACTTCAACGATGCACAGAGACAGGCAACCAAAGATGCAGGTAAAATCGCAGGACTTGACGTTCTTCGTATCATCAACGAACCGACCGCATCAGCCCTCGCATACGGACTTGACAAGGAACATGAAGTAACCGTTCTTGTTTACGACCTTGGCGGAGGAACCTTCGATGTATCCATCCTTACTCTTGACGACGGCTTATTCGAAGTCAAGGCAACCGCAGGAAACAACCGTCTCGGCGGCGACGACTTCGATGCAAGAATCGTAGACTACCTTTCAGACGAGTTCAAGAAGAAGGAAGGCGTTGACTTAAAGAAAGACCCGGTCGCAATGCAGAGATTAAAAGACGCTGCAGAAAAGGCAAAGATTGAACTGTCCTCTCTTCAGAAGGCAAACATCAACCTGCC
>DALTWF010000003.1 GCA_029987235.1 Methanocorpusculum sp.
GTCGTACCAGGCATGGTAAGTTTCTTCGGGGGATATCTGGTGGTCGAGTCCGATTAAGCCGAGCATGACGTCATCAACATACATGCGGGGGGCTTTTCCGTCGTCAAGTTCGAAGGCCCACTGTCCGATGTTGGCGTTTTTCAGCAGGTCGGGGGAAAGGGAGATGGTGCCGAGTTTCTGGTAGTGGAGCACGTCGGTTACGTTCTGGTGGCAGCCTTCGATTCTGACGCCTGCGGTATAAGCGGGGTTTCTCACGCCGCCGCAGCGGACGATGAAGGTGGTACCGTCAGGGTGGTGCCAGGGGTATTGTACTTCGGCATGGCTTCCTGCAACCATTTTTTCCACTGTTTCAGCAACAAGTCCGTAGGAGTCAGGGTCAATATTGTCGTACCAGGCATGGTAAGTTTCTTCGGGGGATATCTGGTGGTCGAGTCCGATTAAGCCGAGCATGACATCGTCAACATACATGCGGGGGGCTTTTCCTTCGTCAAGTTCAAAGGCCCATTGTCCGATGTTGGCGTTTTTCAGCAGGTCGGGGGAAAGGGAGATGGTACCGAGTTTCTGGTAGTGGAGCACATCGGTTACGTTCTGGTGGCAGCCTTCGATTCTGACGCCTGCGGTATAGGCGGGGTTTCTCACGCCGCCGCAGCGGACGATTTCGGTTTTGCCGTTCGGATTGTGCCAGGGGTATTGTACTTCGGCATGTTCTCCGGCTGTCATTTTCTCTACGGTTTCGGCGACAAGTCCGTAGGAGTCGGTGTCAATATTGTCGTACCAGGCATGGTAGGTCTCTTCGGGGGATATCTGGTGGTCGAGTCCGAGTAAGCCGAGCATGACGTCGTCAGCGTACATACGGGGGGCTTTTCCTTCGTCAAGTTCAAAGGCCCATTGTCCGATATGGGAGTTTTTCAGCAGGTCGGGGGAAAGGGAGATGGTGCCGAGTCTGCAGATGCCTGATACGCCGGTTATGTTCTGGATGTATCCTTCGATGCGGAGACCTTTGGTGTAGCTGAAATTGCGCACGCCGACTGAGCGGAGTATGGCTATGTGTCCGTCGGGGTGTTTCCATGAGTAGAGGAATTCGGCATGGATTCCCGAGACCATTTTTTCTGTTGCCGCAGTTCCTGCTTCTTTGTCTTCGGGTCTGAGTTTATTTCCCCATTCTTCAAAGGTTTTTTCAGGGGTCAGGTCTGTGCTGAGTCCGAGCAGGCGGGCGGTTATGCCGTCGATATACATGCGCGGGGGTTTTCCTTCGTCTGTTTCAAAAACCCACATGCCTGTGTCGGTTTTACTGCGGAATTCAGGCGATATGGGGATGGTGCCGAGTTTTTCGTCCGGTGTCATCTGTATTATTCCCTTCCTGTCAATATATGAATGAATACTTGGTGTGACAAATATTTATAGGTATTGTATATGAGGGAGGTTTTGCGTATCTTTGTGTGTATTTGTGTATATGTTTTTTTTTTCTCTTTGGGGCTTTGCTATCTCCCCCGCGAATCGCCAGCCTTCGGTCGCCAGCCTTCGGCTTGCTCATCCACTTGGTCGCAAGCTCCCGCGGCGAAACGCCGCCCCTCGGGTAAGTTCTTCGGGAAAACCCGCGGTTTATGTAAATCCGCTGGTTTAATCGGATTCGGTGCTTTTTTTTCTTTCCCGTCTGTATTCATTATAGCATTTCTTTGAACAGAACTTTACCGGCGGTTTGTTATTTTTTATCAGGTAATCCAGACGGGACTGGCGTTCACGGAACATCCTGCCGCAGTGCTGACATGTGAGCAGCACATATTTCCCGCCTCTGCTTCCGGGTTCCGGACTTTCGGGATCTTTGAGTTTAAGCCGGAACTGCCGCTCGTATTCGCGGTATGATTCTCTGTTGTCCACTTTGTACTGGTTATTTTTTTCCCGGTATTCTTCTATGTTTTCTGCATACCGGCGTTTATTTTTTTCATTGATTGACGTATTGTGTTCTTCATAGTATTTACGGGCTCTTTGCCGGATTTCCTCGCGGTGTGTTTCGCGGTATTTGCGGTTGTATTCCCGGATTTTTTCTCTGTGTCCGGCACAGTAGTTCCGCCAGTATTCTGGGTTTTTTTTGTTGGATTCTTTTTGGGACATTTTGTTATTCATTTGAAATTTTCTTATATCTTACTGCAATAACCGCCGGTTTTGCAAGAATCACTACTCCCGTTGCTGCAACTGCTGAAAGAAACATCACTATTAAAGAAATTGTACAGATGAGGTAATACTGTAGGTCATGCTTAGTCATGGTTTATCCTGGCGATAAATTTTGCATGAATATCTTCTGCACTCAGTTGTGTTTCGGAAAGCAGACGGATTGATTCTGTCGCGTTCAATATGAAGGTCAGAGTCAGTTCTATCATTTCCCGGATTATTGCACAACACTGGTCTTCACCAACTCCTTCCGGAATAAATGAAGTCAGATAGTAGTTGATTTTATTCTGATCCACCAGAAAGGTGAATCTGCCGAATTCCAGGTCTTCATTTAAGGAGTTCATCAGTTTGCAGGCTTCGAGTATTCTGTCCTGCGGGATGTCGATAAAAATCAGGGAGAAGTCGGCAAGTCCGCGACTGTTTATGGTTTCTATTATCAACGAGGTATAATTTTCAAATTCAATAGAGACACTATCTCCAGTATACACATATTGCAGATGCATGAATTCACAGGTCTTTGTCACAGTTTTGATTAAGATGGAGGGATCTGTCATGAGAATTTGTCAGGATATTGTTTGTCATATTATATTATGTTTTTTATTGCAATACAATATATTACACAATGTTCCGACCCCAGCAAAATCACCCCGCAAACCACACTCACCCCACCCCCCACCTATATCGCCCCGACCACTGAATTTAAATACTATTTACCCTGTTGTAAAATATGCAATAAAAGCCGAATAACCATTTGGTCCGGAGTTTCAAGAGAGTTCACGAAATACTGTTGATTTATCCCGATTTAATTCAACAGTAATCTTTGCGATTGATTTATTCGCAGATAGGTTTTTCAGAATATGTTCTCATTCAGTAGGCGCAATACGAAACACCCCATCCATTTTCGTGCATTATATAATCTTGCAAAACAAACAATAATGCAAGACAAAAACAACATCATCTGGAGAAAACGCCTATGTCAACCCTGCCCGATTCAGTAACCGCCGCATGCGAAACCCTGCGCCTCCGCCTGCACTTCCGCCACACCCGCAACGGAGAAAGTACCTTCATAGAATTTGAACAGTTTACCTCCCTCATATGCCCGACCGCAAACAGCCGCGGACTTGCAGACTTATCCCTCCTCTTTATCGACATACCGCAGGACAGAATACTGGAAACCTTAAAACTGGTAAACTACCTCAACGAAGACATCGAATTCGGCAAATTCACCTTCCTCGAAAGTCAGAACAAAATCAGCTACTACCTGACCGCTTTTATCCCCGAAGGAACTACAGAAGACCAGAACTTTGTTATAATCCGCGAACTGATAGAACTCTCCCTGACCTACATAGAAAACGCAAAAGAATCAGTCAGACTCCTTGCAGAAACCCGGATGACCGCAGAAGAAATATTTGAAAAAAGCACCCTGAAAGGAACCGATGAATAAGCAGGAAATACAATTTAATCTCACCTGTGCGGTTTACCTGATACTAATGTTTTTAGGAACAGACACATCTTCCGGAGTATTGCTGCTTCTTAGACCCGACATCCCACAACTGATTAGTATTCCAGTTGTTGTTTTCTTCATCGGCATTGCCATAGTCTTTTGGCGCTATGTTCAATACAGGAAAATCGATGATGAAAACTAAGCTCCGGACCTGAGAAACCCGGATTTTTTTCTCCGAAAAAGGGAGTGTGCAGGTGAAATAAAAACTTTAATCACACCAGGCATCGAAAGAAAAGCTTGCGATACTCAGAGACCACCACCACCCATAGGTTTGTGAAAAATATGAGTGACTTAATCCGAAACGGTAAACCGATCACCGACCTTTTTCCACCACAACCCCCCCCCCTCCACAGAATATAAATACCCCACCAACCCATTATACACTATGAACACTCGCACCCCGACCCTTGCCGCAGCCGCCCTGATAATCATCATCTGCCTGCTGTCAGCCGGCTGCACCACAGCAGAAGAAAAACAGACACCCAAAGAAGACAAACCCTACCTCGTCATCGACACCGACCCGGGAACAGACGATGCAATAGCATTTTTCCTGCGCGAAACCCTCATAGACACACCCTGCATGATTATCGGAACAGCAGGAAACGTCCCGATAGACCTTATACGCGAAAACCTCCTCCTGCTCTCCGACTACCTCGACAGCACCACAAAAATTGCCTTCGGCGCCTCAACCAGACTAAACGGCGACCCGATATATTATGACGGCTTCTGCGGAGAAGACGGCCTTGGAAACCAGTCAGACTCCTTTATACAGTATTCACAGAAAAAACACAACCTTACAAAAGAAGAGATTGAAAACCACTACAACCAGATGGTTACACCATACGATAACATCGACGAAATAGCAGAAGAACTCATGCAGCATAACCACATCACCTACGTCCTCCTCTCCCCCTCAACAACACTCGCCACCCTGCTTATGAAATACCCGCAACTGAAAGAAAAAATAGACAAAGTCTACATAATGGGCGGAGGATTTTCCATCACCAACGCACCCCACAATGCCGAATTCAACATGGCAGGAGACCCGCAAGCAGACAAAATTGTATTCAGCTCCGGCCTTGACATCACCCTGCTCCCCCTCGATGTGACCATGTCATACGTAATTACCGAAGAACAACTAAAAGTACTCGAAGAAACCGGAAAATATCCGGAAATCATGGGAATACTCAACTACGGACTCCAAGCCTCAAAAGCAACCGGCGAATCGGACGGATTTCAACTGCACGACCCGATAGCCCTGCTGTGTGCGCTTTCCCCAGCAGATTTCACCTTCAAAGACACAAAAATAAGCATTGACGAATACGGAGCCACAAAAGACCTCGGACCCGATGCACAGGAAGGCTACCCGATTCACCTGGCAACATCTATGGTTCCGAATACTCTGTACAAAGGATTTCTGAAAGCCTTCGAAATAGAAGGAGTAAATAAAGCCTGAAAAAATCAGGCATCTTTTTTCTGAACGGAAAAAAAGTCACTGACTTTTTTCAAAGACAAAAACAACCCGGTGACATTTTTCAGACCCGAAAAGAACCCGCCCGCATATTTCCCTGAAAAACCCGTACCATTAACAAGATACATAAGCCATCAGACACCATTAATATAGAGAAACATCATGGCAGAAACTCTTGACATATATGATAAAGTAACAGAACTTGCCAGAAGAAGAGGCTTTGTCTGGCCCTCCTCCGAAATCTACGGCTCCGTAGCAGGATTTATCGACTACGGACCGTTAGGCGCAATGCTCAAACGCCGCATTGAAAACGTCTGGCGCAGATTCTACGTAGTACAGGAAGGCTACTACGAAATCGAATGCCCGACCGTCGGAATTGAACCAATCTACGTTGCATCCGGACACGTCGGCGGCTTCTCCGACAAAATGTTCCAGTGCCCCCACTGCCAGGAATACCTCCGCGCAGACCACGTAGCAGAAGCATTCGGAATCCCTCACGCAGGAACCATGTCAAAAGAACAGCTCCGCGACGTCTTAAAAGACAAAACCTGCCCCTCCTGCGGCAAAATCTTAGGCGACCTTGACGTCTTTGACTTCAACCTCATGTTCACCACCTCAATCGGCCCCGGAGGACAGAGAAAAGGCTACCTCAGACCCGAAACCGCACAGGGAATGTTCGTTGACTTCCCCCGCCTCCTAAGATTCTACCGCGACCACCTGCCCTTTGGCGCAGTCCAGATAGGCAAATCCTACCGAAACGAAATCTCCCCCAGACAGGGAATGATAAGACTTCGCGAATTCACCCAGGCAGAAGCAGAAATCTTCGTCCACCCGAACGAAAAGAACCACCCCCAGTTCTTCAGATACGAAAACTACTCCATGCCCCTTTGCGGCATTGCACAGCAGGAAAAAAACGCACCTGCAATCATCCGCACCATGCGCCAGGCAGTAGACGAAGGAATCATTGCAAACGAATACGTCGCACACTACGTAGCAATGACCCACGACATCCTGACAACCGTCGGATTCAACCCCGACAAAATCAGATTCCGCCAGCACATGCCCGATGAACGCGCCCACTACGCAACAGACTGCTGGGATGCAGAAGCCTACTCCGAGCGCTTCGGCTGGGTTGAAATCGTCGGAATCGCCGACAGAACCAACTACGACTTAAAAGCCCACTCCCGCGTATCCGGCGAGAAAAACACCGTATTCGTCCAGTATGCAGAGCCTAAAAAAGTCCACCACAAAGCAGTAGTTCCCAACTTCGGCAAATTAGGTCCGATCTACCGCGGAAAAGCAAAGGCAATCTCCGAAGCCATGAAAACCACAGAGCCCAAAGAAGACGGAATCCACTTAACCATCGACGGCGAAGAAATCCTTGTCGCACCGGAAATGTACACCGTAAAAGACGAAATGGTCGATGTTTTCGGCGAAGAAGTAATGCCGCACGTCATTGAACCATCCTACGGCATTGACAGAATCTGCTACATGGTCCTTGAACACTCCTTCGCAGAAGACGAAGCAGACGGCGAAACAAGAAACGTCATGCGCTTCAAAAACGCCGTAGCCCCGATTCAGGTCGCAGTCCTTCCGTTAATGGCACGCGACGGACTTGACGAATTCGCACGCAAAGTCGTCCTCGCACTGCAGGATGAAGGAATCCAGACCGAATACGACGACGCAGGCGCAATCGGCCGCAGATACAGAAGACAGGACGAAATCGGAACCCCGTTCTGCATTACCATCGATTACGACACCCTTGAAGACGGAACTGTAACAATCCGCGAACGTGACTCAATGAAACAGATTCGCGTTTCCTGGGACAGACTGGTAACCGAAATTCCTGCCCTTCTTGCAGGCAAAAAAGAGTTCGCAGAAAACACGTTATAACGCGTTCATCCGATGAGCTACATTTCGCACAAAAACATACCGGAAAACACCATCGAAGAACGGGCTTATCAGACAGCTGTCGCCCGCCATGCAATGGACGGAAACACCCTTGTCGTGCTTCCGACAGGCATGGGAAAAACAGCCGTTGCACTGCTTGTTGCAGCAGAACGCCTTGACAAAGGCAAAATACTGATGCTTGCACCGACAAAACCTCTTGTCGAGCAGCATCTCCGCTATTTTTCCAAAAATCTCCTCATTGACGAAGAAGACATTGTGATGTTTACCGGCACAATGCCGCCTGAAAAACGGGCAAAACTCTGGGAACAGGCGAGATTTGTTGCCGCAACGCCGGAGGTTATCAAAAACGACCTTATTGGTGAACGCTATTTCCTAAACGATGTCAGTCTCTTAATCGTTGACGAATGCCACCGCACGACAGGCGACTATGCCTATGTCTTTATCGGCGAACGCTACAATGAAACAGCGAAAGACCCGCTGCTTCTTGCAATGACGGCATCCCCCGGCTCCGATCGCGAAACTGTGGCACAGATATGCGCCCATTTAGGCATTACCATTGTAGAGAGCCGTACCGAAGAAGATGACGATGTAAGACCCTATGTGCACGAACGCGAACTCGAATATGTGACCGTGGATCTGCCCGAACCGCTCTGGCTTGCCGTTTCCGTTATGAACCGGATGATTGAAGACAGACTGGGAAAACTTAAAGGTTATAATTTCCAGGTTCCTCCCCGTGACCGGCTTTCAATGAAAGCGTTAAACGCCATTATGGCGCAGATTCAGTCACGCATGCAGCAACGAGACGGAACCGCATACCAAGCCGCATCGGTTCATGCAGAAATTATGAAACTGCGGCACGGTGTTATGCTTGCAGAGTCCCAGGGCTCGACAGCGCTCAAAATCTATCTTGCAAAACTCGAAGCAGAGGGTGCAACCGGCAAAAGCAAAGCATCACTGCACATTTTCGAAGACGAGGGATTCCGCCGTCTCTTAACACTTTCAGGCACCTGGACCTCTGAAATCCACCCGAAAGCAGACGAAGTCGTAAGAATCGTCCGCGACCAGCTGATGGAATCGGCCGAATCGAAGATTATCGTCTTTGTTTCCTTCCGCGACGGCGTTTCAATGCTTGTAGACAAACTCAATGAAGCAGGTATTTCGGCCCGCAGATTTGTCGGTCAGGCATCGCGCGACTATGAAAAAGGTCTGTCGCAGAAAGAGCAGATTGCAGCAATTAAGGAGTTTCGCGAAGGCGAATATTCTGTTCTGGTATCAACATCGGTAGGCGAGGAAGGTCTTGACATCCCTTCAACAGACTTGGTCATATTCTATGAATCGGTACCGTCCGAGGTCCGCTCCATTCAGCGAAAAGGAAGAACGGGCAGAAACACAACCGGTCGTGTCATTGTTCTTGTAACCAAAGGCACGATGGATGAAACCTACAAATTCGTCTCCAATTCGAAAGAAAAGGCGATGCAGAAGAATGTGCGCACGATGCGAAGTGGTGACGTGCCGCAGTTTGCAGCAACGGCACCAAAAGAAAGCGACTCCCAGATTTCGCTTGCAGAAGCGGTTTTGCAGGCTGCAGAAGCCCGCAAAGCAGAGGAGGAGGAGGACGCAGACCGTCCGCAGATTACCGTCGATAACCGTGAAACGCACTCCAAAGTCGCCGAACTATTAAGCAGTTTCGGGGTAAAAATAACACTTGCCCAGCTTTCCGTCGGCGATTACGCAATAGGCGACCGGATTTTAGTCGAACGAAAGACGATTACGGATTTCGTTGATACGCTGGTTGACCGCGATTTATTCGGTCAGATGAAAGAACTTGCGTCAAACTGCACCCGTCCGGTTCTTATTATCGAAGGCGGAAGTATTTCAGACCTGTACAACGTCCGAAACGTCCACCCGAACGCAATAAGAAACACGCTTGCATCAATCGCGGCGGATTTTGATGTATCCGTTCTTTTCACCAAAGATGCGGAAGAAACCGCCCATATGCTGCATGCGTTTGCAAGACGCGGGGCAGGCGGTGAGAAAAAAGAGCGGTCGCTGCATAAGGGCAAAGCACACAAATCCCTGCATGAATCAGCAGAATACGTGCTTTCCGCTTTTCCCGATGTAGGACCGAAAGCCGCCCGCACGCTTCTTGCGCATTTCAAAACGCTTCGGGCGGTTCTTTCCGCATCAAAAGAAGAACTCCAAAAAGTTAAGGGTATCGGTGAAAAAACCGCAAATGGTGTATGTCTGGTTGCAGATTTCCTGTGGGAGGAAAAATGAGTTTTTTAAAAGGGATGTGGGAATGGTTCTGCGGAAAGGAAAGTACTGTTACCACACGGCAGTTTTCCAAAATGATGGAAAAAGTCTCGCAGGAAAAACTTTCAGAAAAGAAGAATAAATAATAGGATTTGGAAATATATGGTTTTCAAATCTCTCATCTAAATATCGTTGAAATTGTGTAATATTTTAGACCTGCACCGTATTTTTTTCGAGTTTTCAGTTAATTTTCGTATATTAGATATTTTCGTGATTTTCTCCGCGGGAGCGAAACGACCAAGTAGTTGAGCAAGCCGAAGGCTTGCGGTTCGTGTAATTTTCGTGGGAGAGATATTTAAACTACACTGGAAAAAATAAAAAGAGAGAGGAATAGCCACCCATCCATTTCACTTTCATCAAACCGTACCCTGCTTCCTCTAAGGTAACTCATATAAAGGATGCAAACACCATAATATAAACAGTATTAATAATTATGAAACTCATCATCAATGAAAAGAGATGCAAGGGTTGTCTTCTCTGTGCAAAAGTCTGCCCCTACCATATCTTTACCGAAGGAAAGACACCCGGTGCACGCGGTTACGTGATACCGGTTCTTGACCGGCCCGAGCGCTGCACCAACTGCCGTCTGCAGAAGATGTACCAGCGCCAGTTATGCGGCATGTGTCAAACAATATGTCCTGATCAGGCAATATCCTGGATTGAGGAAAAGCCCTTTGAGGCACACAAGGCGGTGATTGAATTTTGAGCGGCAGACTCGAGTTCTTTAACGGAAACACCGCCTGTGCCGAGGGTGCACTCGCCGCAGGATGCCGCTTTTTCGCCGGATACCCTATAACTCCTTCCACGGAAATTGCAGAACGCATGGCTCTTCGCCTTCCGAAACTGGACGGCACCTTCATTCAGATGGAAGATGAATTAGCCAGTATGGCGGCTATTATCGGAGGTTCCTGGGCAGGCGCACGCACAATGACCGCAACTTCCGGACCCGGATTTTCCCTGATGCAGGAAAACATAGGCTATGCTGCAATGACCGAAACACCGTGCGTTGTTGTAAATGTTCAGCGCGGCGGACCGTCCACCGGTCAGCCGACAATGGCAGCACAGGGCGATATGCTTCAGGCAAGGTACGGCTCACACGGCGATTATTCGGTTATTGCGCTGTCACCTTCCTCCGTTCAGGAAATGTTTGACTTAACCGTCAGAGCGTTCAATCTCGCAGACAAATACAGAACGCCGGTCTTTTTAATGGCGGATGAAACAATAGGTCATATGCGGGAAAAAATCACCATTCCGGACTCGGTCGAAATAATTCCGCGCCGTGAACTTGCAGAAGGTGAAAATCCCTGCGACGGCGGAGAGTCCGGCGTTCCAGGTTTCGGCACCTTTGGTACCGGACACAATATCCACGTTACCGGCTTAACTCACGGGGAAAACGGTTATCCGGCAACAGATTCTGCAGAACTCCATGAAAAAATGGTGCGGCGCCAGGTTGATAAAATCGAAAAGCACGCAAAAGAAATCGCCGATTTCGATATTGTCAATAAAGACGCCGAATATGTGTTTATCTCATACGGAGCACCGACAAGAACCGTGAGCCAGCTTTTGTACGACAAACAGGATAAAAATACCGGACATCTGAATATCCGCACAGTATGGCCGTTCCCTGCATTTGCTTTGGATGAGTTTGCAAATGCAAAGGCGTTTATCATTCCCGAAATGAACCTTGGTCAGATTGCCAAAGAACTGCGCCAGCACACGAACGTTCCGGTTGTCACTGTGCCGAAATTAGGCGGGGCACTGCACACTCCTGCCGAACTTGAAAAAGCACTCGGCATCGCTAAAACCGCAAAAAAACCGGTAACGGAGGTCAGATTATGAGTCTTGAAGACTGGTACCGCCAGGACCGGCTGCCGCATATCTACTGTGCGGGATGCGGAAACGGAACCGTGTTAAACTGTACCCTTCGCGCGGTGGAAAATCTCGGCTACGACCTCAACGAAACGACCTTTGTTTCCGGAATCGGCTGCTCTTCGCGTGCCGGCGGTTACACTGCTGCGGACTCGCTACACACAACCCACGGCCGTGCGCTTGCGTTTGCAACGGGCGTTAAACTGGTAAAACCAAAGCAGCACGTAATTGTTTTCACCGGCGACGGCGACTGTTCTGCAATCGGCGGAAACCACTTTATTCATGCCTGCAGAAGAAACATTGACTTAACCGTTATCTGCATGAACAACAATATTTACGGCATGACAGGAGGTCAGGGAAGTCCGTGTACGCCTTACGGTGCAATTTCGACAACAACACCGTACGGAATGCACGAACAGCCCTTTGATTTGTGCCGTCTTGCCGAAGCTGCAGGCGCAAATTATGTCGCACGGTGGACAACGTACCATGTAAAGCGCCTTACCGATGCAATCGAAACCGGTCTTGAAAACAAAGGACTGTCCTTTATTGAGGCAATGTCTCAGTGTCCGACGTCTTTTGGCAGCAAGAACAAGATGAAGCAGGTCGGACAAATGATTGAGATGTTCAAAAACAGCACCGTACTGAAGGCAAAAGCGGATGCTGAGGGCTTAAAGCCCGGTCAGTTTGCCGTAGGCGAGTTTGTGCGGCGGCACAATCCTGCAATGGGGGTGCAGGAATGAGGCAGGAAATCAGATTCTCCGGCCTTGGCGGTCAGGGAATTATCACCGCTGCTGTTATTTTAGGTCGTGCTGCTGCGCTTTACACCGACAAATACGTGGTCCAGTCGCAGAGTTACGGTCCGGAAGCACGCGGTGGAGCATCGGCATCTGCCGTCATTATTTCAGATGAGCCGGTGCTTTATCCGAAAGTAACCGACCCAAAGGTGTTTGCCATTATGTCTGAAGCGGCATTTCAGAAATACGGCAAAACAGCTGGTAAAGACGCGGTTATGCTTGTAGACCCGGGATTTGTAACAAGCCGCCCGGACTGCAGATGGATTGAAATTCCGGCAACCGCGCAGGCAAAAGCACAGCTTGGGAAGCCTGTTTTTGCAAATGTGGTTATGCTTGGAGCGCTTTTGGAGGCAACACATGTGGTTTCCTACGAAGCGCTCGAACATGCAGTTTTGGACAGTGTGCCCAAAGGAACCGAAGAAGCGAACAAAAAAGCCCTCGCCATCGGCATGCAGCTGGCAAAGGACGCATTATGAAATTCAGAGAATACGAAGCAAAACAAATCTTTAGAAACGCAGGAATTCCGGTTCCAAACAGTGTATTAATCACCTCCGCTGATGAAGCAAAAAAAGCGCAGGAACAGGTTGCTGAAAAAGTCGTCTTAAAAGCACAGGTTGACGTCGGCGGCCGCGGAAAAGCAGGAGGAATTTTACCTGCAGACGCCGCAACCGTTGAACAAACGGCGAAAGAACTCTTTGCAAAGCAGATTAAAGGTCTTGCAGTGGAAAAAATCCTGGTTGAGCAGGCACTGTCCATTGAGCATGAGTATTATTTAAGCATCACCGTCGACCGTGCCCGCAAATGCCCGGTTATTTTATTTTCCGCAGAAGGCGGCGTGGAAATCGAAATTCTCGCAAAAGAACGGCCTGAAGCAATTTCCCGCACCTATGTTGACCCGCAGTTTGAGAAACTGCCGGATTTCATAGTCCGCAAGGTAATCGGCAAATCCCCAAAAGAATTAGGCGTATTTGTGAAAAAACTCTATGAAGTCTTCTGCACAAAAGACGCGGTTCTTGCAGAAATCAACCCGATTGTAAAAACACCGGCAGGATTTTTCGCAGCAGACGGCAAGGTTATTCTTGACGACAACTCGCTTGCACGCCAGGGGATTGCAGAAAACCGTGATTTAACCCCGCGCGAGGCTGAAGCGGAAAAGCACGGATTCTCCTATGTGGAACTGGATGGAAACATCGGTGTAATAGGGAACGGAGCGGGTCTTACCATGGCAACGCTTGACATCATCGCCCATTACAACGGAAAGGCTGCCAATTTCCTTGATGTCGGCGGCGGAGCAAACGCAGAACGGGTAACGCATGCAGTAAAACTCGTTTCCTCCATGCCGGGTGTAAAAGTGATTGTGGTAAACCTGCTTGGCGGAATTACCCAGTGTGATCAGGTTGCATTAGGGATTATCAATGCAGGCGTGCCGCAGAAAATTATTGTGCGGATGGCAGGAACAAACGAAGCAGAAGGACGCGCAATGCTTGAAAAGGCAGGATATCTCATGATTGACTTGATGGATGAAGCACTGCGTGCAGCAGTTCTGGGGGCGGCAAAATGATTTACGCAGGAAAAGAGACCGGTATTTTAGTCCAGGGCGCAACAGGTTCCCAGGGGCGTTTCCATCTGAATCTGATGAATGAATACGCCCGCAAAGTCGGTGGATGCGGCGCTGTTGCAGGAATGACACCCGGAAAAGGCGGTCAGGATGTTTTCGACGTACCGGTTTACGACACAGTATCTGAAGCCTGCGATGCGCATGAAATCGGTGCTTCGGTAATCTTTGTTCCGAGCGGAGGATGCGGCGATTCGATTATGGAGGCGGCAGACGCAGGAATTCCAACCATCGTAACCATTACCGAACATGTCCCGGTTCACGATGTAATGAAGGCAATCGGCTATGCAGAAAAATGCGGCTCAAAGGTAATCGGTCCGAACTGCCCGGGAATGCTTATTCCTGATGAGTGTAAACTCGGCATTATTCCGGCAAATCTCTGCAAAAAAGGAGATATCGGCGTTGTTTCCCGGAGCGGAACACTTACCTATCAGGTTATTTCCGAACTGACCAATGCAGGCATGGGTCAGTCAGGAATCATAGGAATCGGAGGAGATTCTGTCATCGGTCAGTCGTTTACCGATGTAATTAACGAATTCCATGCAGACGGCCGCACCAAAGCGGTTGTCTTAATCGGGGAAGTCGGCGGCAATCTCGAATACGAAGGCGCAAAACGCGCAATCGAACTCGGCATTCCGGTTGTTTCCTATATTGCAGGAATTTCCGCACCGAAAGAAAAACGCATGGGTCACGCAGGTGCAATTGTGGAAGGGGGCGAAGGTGACGCTGCATCCAAGATTGAACGCCTGAAGACACTTGATATCCCAGTTGCAACACGCCCATCGGAAATCCCGTCATTAATGAAGGAGGCGAAATGAATCCGGAAAACCAGTATTCCGTAATGCTTGAATCAGCAGACAAACTGGCAAAATCTGTCGGAGCGGTCGCAATAATTTCTTTTGTTCCAAAGGAAAATGACCTCGTTCTTGAAACTCCGGTGGTAAACGTCCTGGATATTCAGCCGGAAATTCTGCGCGACCCATCAATGGAATCGGTCGTGGAATACTGTACTGACCGGGTAATGGATGCGGTCGTACAGTACCGCATGATGACAAAATCTTCCAGCGGAAACGTTGTTGCGGTTTTCCCGTATGCAATTCTGATTTATGACATAGAAAACACCGATACGGAACTGTCATTCCTCGATTACAGGGAAATTGCAGACCCGGACGTGCTTCATGCTGTGCTTTCTCTTGCGCTTGAGATTGCGCACGACGGACGCGAAGGGCGCTCAATAGGAACCGCATTTATTGTCGGCGACATCGAGGAAATCAAGCGCTGGTCGCATCAGGGCGTTCTCAATCCGTATGAAGGGCACCCGAAGGAGGTCCGAAACATTATGGACGAGGCAAACTGGGAAAGCATCAAGGAATTCGCCCAGCTTGACGGCGCGTTTATTGTCGGAAAAGACGGAATAGTTGAAGCTGCCGGCCGTTTCCTTGATGCGGACGGTCGTGATGTCGCAGTTCAGTCAGGTCTTGGCGGACGCCATCTCGCAAGTGCGGCAATTACAAAGGTCACTCCGTCTGTTGGAATTACTGTTTCGGAATCCGGCGGCGTAATTCGCGTTTTCGTTGCAGGAAAAGCTGTTTCAGTTATCAGAACCGATTTACGGCTTGATTTATAATCTATTTTTTGAAAATGAGATAAACGGGTTTTGCCCGTTTATTTTGCGACCCAGAGTCCGTGCTTGTTGCAGTACTCATATGCAACACCGGATTTTGCATCGGTCTTTACGATAAATTCCGGTTTGTCGCCTGCTTTGAGCATCTTTCTGTGAACAATACCGGTGTCTTCGATAAAGGTAATCCACTCGATGAAGTGGTCCGAGTCCATCGGGTGCTGGACACTGCCGACAACAATCCTGAATCCGCCGTCGATTTTTTCAACTGCAGGAACGTGCTTTTCCTTTGCTGCATCGGTGGTGTTTGCAATTAACTGTTCCATCGGCTTTCCGCAGCAGATGAATTCCTGTCCTGCACCTGCATGGAGAACGTGAATAATGTTGCCGCAGACCGGACACTTGTAAACCTGGTTGTATTTTACCATGCATGAATATTGGTCAACTATCATTAAATAGATTTGGATAGGGGCACATTCCGAACGCATTAAGGGGAATAAAACCAAATAAATATACCATGAAATCCTGTTTAATCGTCGAAGGCGGAGGTATGAAATGTGCACACTCTGCGGGGGTGCTTGACCGTTTCATTGATGAAAATATTACATTCGACGAGGTAATCGGTGTCTCGGCAGGAGCTGCAAATGCGGCCTCATATCTTGCCGGACAGAGGGGAAGAAACCTGCGGTTTTACACGACCCATATGCATGAACCGGAATATATGGGTGTGAAAAACTTTATTCTTCACGGCCAGTACTTTAATCTGCAGTATATCTACGGGACACTGACCAACAAAGACGGAGCAGATGCTATTGATTATCCGGCGGTTTGCAGAAATCCGGCAGAATTATACATTACAGCAACCGAGGCGGAAAGCGGATGCGCCCGCTATTTTTCCAAAACCGAGATGAATCAGGATGATTATCGGGCGATTATGGCGGGCTGCTGTCTTCCGGTTATGTGCAGACCGATAGAAATTGACGGGCGGCATTATTATGACGGGGGGGTTGCCGATTCGATTCCGATTGAAAAAGCATTAGCAGACGGCTGCGATAAAATTGTGCTTCTTCTTGCAAATGAACGGGGATTTGTCCGTCAGCCGCAGAAATACAAGGTGCTGTACCATATTTTACTGCATAAATTTCCGGAGACGGTGAAAAAAATCGATTCACGATATCTGCGCTACCGAAAAACACTTGACTTTATTATGCAGCTGGAAAAGGAGGGCAGGGTCTTTGTAATCTGTCCGTCTGATTTGTGCGGGGTGACGACAAGTTCAATGGATGATTTCGCGCATCAGAAACTTTACGAACAGGGTATCAGGGATTTTGAGTCGGTAAAAGATGCGCTCTATTCCTATCTGAATAAATCCGAATGAAAAAAAAAAGTATTGATTAAATCCGTTTAGAATACGAGATTTAAGATGTAGATTAAAATACCGAGGATACCTGCGGTAATTAATACGTACGTTGGTTTGATGTGTATTGCCGTCTTTGTGTCTGCATCATAGTAGGTGACTAAACCTGCTGATGAGGACGGCCCTCTTTCTCCGGTCTTCTTTGCCATACCTTATTATATTATTCTTTCAAACATATAAAGCAGAAGGAAAAATCTGCATGGGGCATGAAGAAATCTATTCCGGACTTGCGTTCACCGGTCGCGAATTACTGCCTGAATCTGTTGATATAGCCGTAAATAACGGCAGAATTACAGAAATCACGCAGGCAGCAGGCGCGCCAAAACATATTATCATCCCGAAATTTTTCAATGCCCATACGCATCTTGCAGATACGGTGGCGATGGATTTACCGGTTGACCGGTCTTTAGCTGAACTTGTTGCGCCCCCGAACGGATTAAAACACCGGATTCTCGCGCAGACCAAAGACTCTGACCTGGTTTCAGCCATGCGCGGTTCAATTGAGTTTATGAAAATGTCAGGTACGGCAGGTTTTGCGGATTTCCGCGAGGGGGGTACGCACGGCGTCTCTTTACTGGAGGAGGCGGCGCGCGGTTCCGGGATGGAGGCAGTAATTCTCGGGCGCGACGGCGGAGAATGTGCTGCAGACGGCTGCGGGCTTTCAAGTGCGCACGGAACGGAAGAGGAGGCGCGCCTTCGCGATAAGGTGAAGAAAGCAGGCGGTATTTTTGCGGTGCACGCAGGAGAGAAAGGCACCGATGACATTGAAGACGCGTTTGCGCTTGAGCCGGATTTCATTGTGCATGCAACCCGTTTCAGACCGCAGGATATCAGGCAGACGGCAGATATGCAGATTCCGGTTGTTGTCTGCCCGCGTTCGAACTGGCAGCTTCATGTTGCGTGCGGCCCGCAGACGCCACCAATAAGAGAGCTGCTTGATGCGGGATGCAAAGTGTATTTAGGAACGGACAACTGCATGTTTGTGTCGCCTGATATGTGTGCCGAATGTGCTTTTGTGCATACGGTGTACAATCTCAAATCAGAGGAAATTCTGCGGGCCGCAGTCTGTGGAGCGGAACTTTCCAGCGGGCAGTGGGCAATTGAGAAAGGAAATCCCGCACGATTTTCGGTGCTTGATATAGGCTATGCAAAAACCTGGTCAAAGGATATTATTGCCTCGGTTTTTTCCAGAAGGGCGGTGCAAATCCGCTAAGACGAAGTTTGTCCATTCGCTACATTTAAGAAAAGCAGTTACATATATATTAGTATATATGGATAATCAGTTGACTTCGGACTTCCCGAAAAATAGATTTGCCGCAAATGCGGCGTGGGCTTTATGAGTGAAATAGTTTATATATACATATTAGTTTTTGTAGTTCTGCTGTCATTATCAGCATTTTTCTCCGCATCGGAAGTGGCTCTTGTCGGAATCAACCGTGCCAAAGTAAAAGCGCTTGCTGAAACCGAAAAAAGAGGAAAACTCCTTGATAAATTAAAGGAAAAACCGGACCATTTCCTGATTACGATTCTGATTGGAAACAATCTGGTAAATATCGGAGCAACCGCTCTTGCAACAAAAATTGCGCTTGATCTTTTCGGTGATGCGGGAGTTGCTGTTGCAACAGGTGTTGTGACTGTACTGGTCCTCATCTTCGGCGAAATCGGACCGAAAACCTATACCAACCACCATCAGGAAAAAATTGCCCTCCTGGTCTCCCCGGTGATTTACGTACTCACCCTGATTCTTTCACCGGTGTACTGGATAATGGATAAAATCAAGGGAATCGGAAAAGAAGAAGGCGAGGAATTACCGGCCGTTACCGAAGAGGAAATCAGAGAATGGATTGACGTAGGCGAAATGGAAGGCGCAATCGAAGAGGAAGAAAAAGAGATGATTTATTCCGTCCTCCGTTTCAACGACACCACCGCAAAGGAAATCATGACACCGAGACCGGATGTTACCGCAATTGAAGACATTGTCACCGTTGAAGAAGCGGTAAAATACTTCAGAGACACAGGATTCTCACGTTTTCCAATATATCATGAGAAAATCGACAATATAGTCGGTACACTTAATTTCAAGGATGTCTTCAATGCTTATGCTTCAGGAAAACTTAATGCGCCGGTAAAAACCCTGATGATTGACGTATACTGCGTGCCGGAATCCAAGAAAATCGATGAACTTCTCCGTGAACTGCAGGTACGCCGTCTTCACATTGCCGTAGTTTTAGATGAATTCGGCGGCTTTTCCGGCGTGGTTACCTTTGAGGATGTCTTAGAGGAGTTAGTCGGCGATATTATGGATGAAACCGATATTGACGAGGTCTCAGACATCATCGAAATCGGCAAAGGCATTTATATGATTGATGCACAGACCCGTGTCGCTCTATTAAACGAGGAATTCAGCATAACGCTTCCGGAAGACCCGGGAAATTATGAGACCATCGGAGGTCTCGTATTCTCCAGCCTCGGTCATATTCCCCGTCTCGGCGAGTCAATCACTGTCTGCGAAGAAGAAGAATGCGGACCGGTTACGCTTGTGGTCACCAAAATGCGGGGCAGACAGATTTTAAAGGTAAAACTGATGATGACCGTAAAAGAAGAACCGGAAAAAACCGAATAACTTTTTTTTTATTTTTCCGCACCACATATAACAAACCTAATATCTCTCTGAGTATAAAACTATTTTTACCTATGAATAAAGCACAGAAACGCTGGCTCATACTTTCCATCAGCATCAGCCTTGCTGTCATTCTTGTCGTTTTATTCATTACGTTTGACCCAGAATCAACGTTTGAGGCACTGCAGAAAGCAAATCCGTGGATTATTGTCCTCGCGTTTGCCATGCACGTTGTGTCTCTTCTCTTCTGGGCGCTGCGCATCAAGTTGATGTGCCGCTCATTGGGATATAAAATCGGATTCGGGCACACATTCCGGCTTGTCTGCTCAAACATGTTTATCGCCTCGGTAACGCCGTCCCAGGTCGGGGGAGAACCGGTGCGCGTTTATGAAATCCATAAAGCGGGCGTGCCTGCGGGTGACGCAACCGCGGTTGTTATTATGGAACGTGTGTTTGACGGGATTGTTTTAGTATTCTGCACCATTATCAGCGTGATTCTGCTTGCTCTGGTCTTTACCTCGATTCAGCTGCCGCAAGGCTGGATTTACACCGCATACGCAGCGGCAGTGCTGTTTGCCGTCCTTCTCGGGCTGTTTTTTATTATCTCGAAAAAACCGGAGCTTGGCAAAAAACTCTGCAAAAAAGTCACCGGATTTTTCATCCGGAAATGGGATTTTGAAAAAAACGGAGCGTTTCAGGCAAAACTGGAGGGCGGTGTCGAGAATTTCTATACAACACTCGGACATTTCACCGGAAAATCCAGATCTGGCATGGCTTACGGGATGTTTTTCTCAACCCTGTACTGGATTAACGAATTTATTATCACCTATGTGGTAATATTAGGTCTTGGCGTGCCGTTCAGCCTTGAGGCGTTCTTCCTTTCGTTTATCTTCCAGATTCTGATTACGGTCATTTTAATGATTCCGCTGACACCGGGCGGTGCAGGAATTGCCGAAGTCTCGCTTGCCGGCTTTTACGCATTTATCGTGCCGTCTTCCGTTCTCGGCATTTTCGTTGTGATATGGCGTCTTATTATGTATTACTTCAATCTTGCAGTCGGATTTATTGCAAGTCTTCTGATTCTGCACCGTGAGGCAAAAGGAGAACCAAATGGAACCTAAATATAAAAAACTGCTCTGGATTTCGATAGGTCTTTCACTTGTCGTACTGCTTGTTGTCGTCATATTCACCTTCAATGATGAAACCATTGAAGCGCTCAAAAACCTGCAGCCGCAGTATCTTTTATTTGCACTGGGGCTGCATATTCTTGCTCTTGTATTCTGGGGTCTGCGCATTCAGGTGCTGTCGCGTTCTCTCGGCTATAAAGTGCCGCTGTTTCACTGCGTAAACATGGCTGCAGCAGGTCAGCTGCTTGCCTCGATTACACCATCCAACATCGGCGGTGAGCCGATTCGTATTCATGAATTATACAAGGCAAAAATCCCTCTTGCCGATTCCACAGCAATTGTTCTTGTCGAACGTCTTTTAGAGGCGTTCCTGCTGGTATTTGGTGTTATCGTCGGTATGACAATGTTTTCACTGATTTACAACAACGGCGAAATACCACAGGCGGTTATCACTGCTGCCTGGTGCGGAACGGGATTTTTCGTTGCCATTCTTGTGGTATTAATTCTGATGATGAGAAAGCCGTCGTTTATCAAAAAAGTCGGTCTGAAAATCACCGGTTTAATCACCAAAAAGATGAGTGAGGAAAAGCAGGAAAAGGTAAAAGGCGATGTTATAAAGGGAATTGACCAGTTTTATACAACATTCAGTCACTTTGCCGGAAAAGCCCGCTGGGGTCTTGTTGTCGGATTAATTCTCTCGTTTGCTTTCTGGGCATGTGAGTATTCGATTGCCTCGGTTATTCTTGTCGGTCTCGGCTATCCGCCAAACATTCTGCTTTCGATTGTTTTCCAGTTAATCATCGCGGTAATCTTGATGATTCCGCTGACACCGGGAAGCGCAGGAATTGCCGAACTCTGCTATACCGCATTTTATTCCCTGATTATGCCGACTTCGGTTATCGGTCTTTTCGTGGTTCTGCTGCGTATGATTCTGTATTATTCAAATCTGCTCCTCGGATTTATCGCCAGTTTCATTATTGTAAAACGGGAAGCGGCAAATCAGGAAGTTATTCATGAACCGGATTAGTCTGTATGACCAAATCCATTACTCGTTTACGAAAAACAAGCGTACCGAAGACTTTTACCGCGGGGTGTATGAAAAAATCCGCGCCCGCTTTTACGACCGGCGTACAGATACGCTGAAAGTCGGTTCCTTAACGCTTCCTATGCTTTCGCATTCGGCAAAGCCCACGCGTGAAGAGGTGTATTATGCAATGGAAATCGTAGATATTCTCTACCCGGGGCTTTTTGGGCGGTATCACTATTCGGATGAGGGACCGTATGAATGGGGGAGTGTTGAGATACGCCCGGGCGCAAACGTCTTTGACTGCGGGGCGAATCTGGGTATTTTTTCAGTGTTTGCAGCATGGAAGGGTGCAAATGTCTATGCATTTGAGCCGATAGGAGAAGCACGCAAAATTCTTTATCAGACGATTTCCCTAAACCCAGGACTTCCCGGGAAAATCCATGTCGAGCCGTATGCGGTGGGAAAAGAGGAGGGAACGGCCGAATTTACCATTCTGGACGGTACACTGGTCGGCTCGTCCATGGTTTTACAGCAGCAGGGAAGGCATGAACATGTACAGATGACGACAATAGACGCATTCTGCGAAAAAAACAGCGTACACTGTGATTTCATCAAAGCAGACATAGAAGGTGCCGAGCGGCTGATGCTTGAAGGCGCGCAACATACGTTGAAAAACGATGCGCCGATGCTTTCCGTCTGCACGTATCACCTCCCTGACGACCCTGATGTGCTGAAAAATCTCGTCCGGTGCGCAAATCCGGGCTATGTGTTTGTTGAAAAGTGGAAGAAGTTTTACGCAGTCTGCAGATAACTCTGTTCCTGCGTGTTTTTTTTTCCGCCGTTCTTTTTAGATAAACATCAAAATTATATTTGAAACCATAATCACCAGAATACACAGCGGTGCGATATATTTTATCATAACCACAAACATCTTTTTCCAGTGAAAAACCTGTCCGTTTGATACGACTTCATCAGTAATGATTTTCGTATCAATCACCCAGCCGACAAAGAAACAGCACAGCAGCGCTGCTGTCGGCAGGAGGAAATTACTTACAAACAAGTCAAGTGCATCCAGTATCGAGTTGCCGAATATGGTGAAGTTTTTCCAGACTGAATAACCGAGATTTACTACTATTGAAAGTAATGCTGCCGCACTGCATATCACAGCAACTGCTTTTTTACGGCTCATGCGATATTTTGACTCGAGGACTGCAACGGGAACTTCAATCAGCGAAAACACTGAAAGAAGAGCTGCTAAAAACACAATGACAAAAAATATTGTCCCTGCAATAATTCCGGAGTTCGGCAGACCAGCAAGGGCCTGAGGAATTTCCTCAAACAATAGTCTGTTGCCGCTCCCAAGTGATTCAGGATTTCCTCCGGAAAAGGTAAAGACCATCGGAACAATAAGAATCATTGCCAGAAGGGCAGCTCCAGTATCAAAAATTTCAATGGAATGAACAGATGATTCAATATTTTCCTTCTTTGCAAGGTACATACCGTAAGTGATATAGATACCGCATCCGATACTCAGTGAGAAAAATACCTGCCCGAGTGCCGCAACAACAGCATCAAAAGAGAATTTGGAGAAATCCGGTATCAGACAGTAGGCAAGCCCTTCAAGTCCGCCGGGGAGTGTCAGAACATAAACGGCAAGTCCTGCCATGCCAATAATCAGAATCGGGACAATGACAATACAAACCTTTTCCAGTCCTTTCTGGACTCCAAAGAGAAGAACAACAGCAGATATGGCGAATACAACAAGTGTCCAGAGGATTGGTTCAAAACCTGTGCTGAGATATTCCGAGAAAAAGGCACCGTTATCGGCTGCAAGTATCTGGCTTGAACCCGACATATAGGCAAAAGCGTATTTTAATACCCAGCCGGTAATAACTGTGTAGTATGATAATATCAGAAATGAAATAACAACCGGCAGAATCCCGGATATTTTACCTGTTTTTTTATGTTTTTCGCAGAGACAGAGAAATGCTTCCGATGTGCTTTTCCCTGTTTTACGTCCAATGGCACATTCTGCAATCATCAGGGTGAATCCAAGAGTTACAACAAAGACGAGGTAGATGAGGACAAAGACGCCTCCTCCGTATTTTGCAGCAAGGTAGGGGAACCGCCAGATATTTGCAAGCCCTATTGCCGCGGCTGATGCGGTGAGAACAAAGCCGATTCTGGTCGCAAATTTGTGTGATTCAGCCATAGATAATTATTCACATTATTGTTCCTGAGAAATATTATATTTATCTGAATCGTAAACAGAGATGAGGAAAAATACAGTCTTTCTTTGGTAAAAATACGTTGAAAAGTGCGAAGGAAGGGATTTGAACCCCAGAATCACTACTGAACTAGCCCCTGAATATACTGCTGTCCAACGGCATTATATACCACGCACCACCAATATAAGTGTATGACATCTTCGGCAAACATAGATGACTATCCAAAGCTTCTCAACCCTGCCCTAATCCGCGGCGTATCTGAAAAAAACGCCACTCTCCTGCGCCGTTTCATAGACCGCCAGCGATTGAACGGAGTTAGCCTGAACGCAATAAACACCGGAGTGCACCGCCTCTCGTCCTGGATACGGACAATAGGAAAAGACGACGCCCTCGAATGGACCATAGAAGACATAGAATCCGCCTACCTGCATAAATCCGACGAAACGTCACGAGGATATCGTAGCAATACCACATTAGACGGCGAACTGCGAATATTAAAACAGTTCTGGCACTTCCTGAACCCCGATAAACCACCGGTTACCATCCGCCGCAAACCCACCAAACTCAGCATCGCCAACAGCGACATCGCCAGCACGGAACAAATCCTGCAGATGCGTGACGCCGCAGAACGAGCCGGAGACATCCGCGGCGCCGCCATGATAATGGCCCTTCTTGGCACCGGCTGCCGCGTATCAGAACTCCTCGACGCAAATATAAAGGATTTGACAATCGGCCGCCAATTTGCGATTATTTCAGTCGATGGAAAAACAGGCCAGAGAAAAGTCCCATTTGTAACTGGCCTCCCCGAACTTCAGCGCTGGGTCAATATGCATCCCGTAAGGTTGCCAGACGGAACCGTTGATCCACAAGCCCCGCTTTTTGTAACCTACCAATCCCGAGGCCACACAACCGACCGCCTGAGCAAACGCCGCGCTGACTATATCATGGACAAATACAAAAAGGCAGCCGGAATCCCTGACCACGTCAAAGCTCACCCGCATGCACTCCGGCACCGGGGCGCGACCGAAGACGCCAGGAACCTGACCCAGAAAGAACTCTGCCTCAAATATGGCTGGAGCGGCTACAGCGACATGCCGAAACGCTACACCCACACCGACCAGGCCCAACTCGAACGAACCATCCTCGAAGCTGCCGGCATCCGCCTGCCGCAGGAACCACCGAAAACAAAAACCGTTACCCAGTGCCCCCGCTGCGGAGCGGTAAACCGCGCCGGCGCCATGTTCTGCGACGTCTGCAGCCTGCCGCTGAATAGAGACTTTGAGATTGACCTCATCAAGACGAAACAAACAATAAGAACAATCGCAGACGATAAACAGGATTAGGTTAACATCACAAACCTTCATTAACATATGACTTACACTCAGGACAGCCCCACCGCAGTACCGTATGAGTATGCCCAATCCTATTTAACCGAAGATAACGCATACTGTTATGGCGTTTCCCGTATGGCATCACGGGGGCGCTGTGAAAACAGTATGAATATACATCTAAGATTTACCCTCAACTTGAAACTTACCACTTCAAGCTGTTGTAACGTACCGCAGTCGGCTATGATGATATTTTGGGACTTACTCCCAATTATCATTTCCCCGCTGCGTGCGGGCAAACTGTTTTATAGTCGGCTCGCTAATATGTTATTGTAAACTCTTAGATTAAGTTCTGAATTGTTTTCACGCGGGTTTTCGGCGGCGGGCTTGGTAACCCGTCATCACCGCATTTAAGTACCGTTACTTCCCTATTTTGACATCCTGTTTCGCATCCGCGCACACCCTCATCACATTATGCAGAATATCAATATCTTCTTATACTCAATGATGTAACCTATAATTACCTCTGATTTAATCGGATAAATCAGGGGGAGGGACATACCCAATGTTCTTTACAATCATATCAACTATAAGCACAGTAATCTCTGCTGTGTTATTACTTCTTGATTTTATCGAGAAGCGGAAACGAAACTAAAACACGGATAGGGGTGAGACCGGTGCTCACCCCCACCGGTATTGTCACAGGCAACTTTTTTAAGTCATTAAACCAATAGTAATATACCCTATACCATGTTTTAGGTCTAGAGGTGTGTTCTACTTTCGTTTCGATAGTAGATATGATTGTTCGCACAGGTGTTGTCCGGCGTGGGAACCGGACACCCAGACACCTGTGTCGCAGGTTACTTCCCTATTTTGACATCCTGTTTCGCTATCATAACCCCTCATTTACATACGTCTTGCATTCTGGACAGTTCCACCGCTCCGACGTTACACCCTCATAACTCATCTGTACGAGTCTGTGCCGGTTCATCCAGCAGTTCGTGCAGTAGCGCGTATCTCCGTGTCCTTTTACGAGGATATAAGGGTATTTTTCATTGTAGATTATGTCGCATTCGTGAACCTCAAGCTCTTCTGCTTTTACGCGCAACTGTTTATGCAGTTCTTCAATTTCATCATAAAGCCTGTTCCGCTCAAGTTTTAACTGTAAAACTTCTTCCGCTAACTTCATACTATCCTGCATCTGCCGGAATGCTGCGTCGCTCAAATCCATACATAATTTTTTGAACTCCAACTCCTTAAATGCAACGCTGGAATCAAGTATTTTGGCGGCAATTTCCATCAGGTTAGACATTTTACTTCCCTACTTTTACACTCTGCCTCGCTCCTTTTCCCGTGTTCACCTGCGACACCGCCGTCCCCGCGTTCTTTACCTCCTCCCGCGCAATTGCGCGCATCATTTCCACCATGGCGGCCGGAATTTCACCATCAGCGCCGCACGGATGCGCGCGGGATTCGCGCTCGAGCTTCTCTGCAATCGCGCGCCGTAAGTATTCTGTTGTAGATATATTTTGTAAATCTGCCGCAGAATCAAGCTCTTTTTTCATTGTTTCGCTTACTCTGAAATTAATGGGTATTATACACGGTTCTCCAATTACTCGTTTTGACATACTATCATTATGATATTAAAACGAATACTTTTATATGTTATGCCACCATAATGATAGTATGATGATAGTAAAAGCATCAGACGAACCGTACACAACGGTCGTAGTAAAAATACCGCGCGAAGACATTTTAGCCTTTGACGCGGTCGCAACTGCGCGCAGAACATCTAGAGCCGCATTGATTAGAGAGTGCATCCTGGATAAAGTTGAAGAGTGGAACAACAAAACAACCACCAAGGAAGTAACCGCATGACAGAAAAAACAGAAAACTACGCCAGCACTTTCACAGACTGCAATCAGGGAAAGGAAACTGGCACTAAGGTATTGAAATCAGAAGACCTTAAGAATTACGCTTTTGGCGACTCCTTAATCCGTGTCACCATGGAAGATGACAATCCAATTTTCCTTGCAAACGATGTTTGTAATGCACTCGGATATCGTAACTCTCGAGATGCACTTTCGATGCATTGTAGCTCCGTAGCAAAACGCGACGTAGATACCGGCTATGGAGTGAAGGCAACAAACTTCATCTACGAGCCTGACCTGTACGCCCTCATCTTCGGCAGCAAACTTGACACCGCCCGCAGTTTCCAGCGCTGGGTATTCGAAGAAGTTCTGCCGAGCATCCGCAAGACCGGCGCGTACCGCAAGACCGACATAAACCAAAATGAGGTTTACAACTACAACGAACTCCGCGAAACAATGGCACGCATGGAAGCCCGCCTGATGAAGATAGAACGCATCAAGCCCGCAAAAATCCCCGAACCCGCCAACGACCCGATTACAACCATCACCGTATGCGTAACCCCATTACAGAAAAAGAGGATTGAACTGCGCGCAAAAACGTGTTACATAAGCACATCCGAATACACACGAAAAATCATCGAGAGATATTTATGAACCCCCGCAAACCCACCAACAACCTGAACACAAACATCACCGTGTGCGTAACCCCATTACAGAAAAAGAGAATTGAACAGCGCGCAAAAGCGCGTAACATGAGCGTATCCGAATACGCAAGAAACATCATCGAGAAATCATTATGACAAAAACAAAAGCAGACACCAGCAAAGTCCACGCAACAACCACGAAGAGTGACAAAGCTGGCACAGAAGTATTGGACGCGAAATCCCTTAATTATATCGATGCCGACGAACTCCAGGAAGAACAGCTCCACCAGCGCCTCGGAAACATAAAGAAACACCCTATCGCCGAGGTAATCATCGCATGACAGCAAAGACAGCAATCACGCTGGAAATACCCCCCGAAGCACAACTGGCCCTGATACTCGCAATCAGGAACGAACTTGAAGTGATGAAAACGCAGCTCGCAGGAAGAGAACTCAACCCGGATGCAAAGACCAGCCTCAAAAAACGCATTGAAGCAACAGAACAGGTCTATGACGACATCTGGACGAAGGCATACCAGGAGAAAAGAGGACACACAGCATGAAAGCAGAAATCGAAATCAAGAACTGCCCAAACTGCACGCACTTAGAGAAATCAGCATGGGATGAACCATGCTGGAGCTGCCGCCTCATTAACAAACGGACAGAAGACATGTACATGTCAAACTTTCGACCGAAAGAGGAAGCAAAATCATGAGACACACAGCCTTTGAACAGACCCTCCTCCACATCCTGGAAAATAGAAAAGGGAAATACGAATACACAAGCGAAGTCGGCCGAAAGCTCCAGATCTACCTTACCAAAAGAGAAGACCGCTTCGAGAGACTGACCGAAACACAGGAACAAATCATCGAAGAGATAATCAAACTCATCGAAACCGAAGTGCAGGCAGGAAGAACCCCATGACAAAAAACAAAGTACTCGCCATAATCAACGAACGAAACGTCAAACCGATTCAGGAACTTCTGTTTCGTGAAGGCGGAAGCGACGAAATCTTCTTTGTGAAAGGAGTCAACGACGGACGCATCCTGGTCGTTGACGACAACGGCGCCCCAGTAAACATCCACCTCGAGGTGACACCAGCAGCATGACAATATACGCAAAAATAAACGAAAAGAGACAAGACAAAATCATCGGAGTAGACTAACCATGGTCAAAACCATAGACGTAACCCTGCACCTCTCCTACGACGCCGCAGAAGAACTCATGCTCGCTATTTTCAAACAGGGCGAAATCCTCAAAATCGAGGCGGACGAATGCGCAGAACGCCGCCCGAAAACCGCGACACGCTACATGAACACCAGAGACGAACTGATATGCGCACACGTCGCAGTCTCACGCGCAGTAGCCGAAAGCATCAAAAAACTAACCCCAGAACAGGAAACCGCATACCGCGAAGCAGAACGCATGGCAGGAGGAACAGCATGAACGGACAAACCACCAAAATTACCATCGAAGTAAACCCGGCAACCCTCTACGAGCTCATGTTTGCCCTGGGCACCCACATCAATTCATTAAACGGACTGATTCAGGAGACCCCCAACGAAGACAGAAAACAACTCCTCACAGAAATCCGCGACAACGTAGCAGCAGTCAGACAGCAGCTCGAAGACGCACGCAAACTCATGGAGCGCAAAGCATGACCGTAAGCGAACACCTCATACGCCTCAAAGGGCTCGCCAAAGGTGCTAACGGCGAACAAACCAAAAAGACAGAACGATTTAACTGCAATCTTCGTGTGACACCCGAAATACGCGCAGAAATCCTCAGCAAGATGGAAGACTACGCAACCCAAAACATAGCAGACTTCATCCGCTACTGCATCACCCAGACCACCGGCATACAGTTCCCTGAGAAAAAAAGAACGTCACAAAGATTCACCAAAGAATACTTCATCCTAAAAGCGTTAAAGGGAGCAAACGGCCGGAGGATTACCTGCAACGAAATCTCTAAAACCGCAAACTTTACTCAAATATCAGTAACCAACACCATAAATTCCCTCATCGCAAACGGCGCACCCGTTGAAAGCATCAGAGACACAACCGGCGGCATGCAGTTCCGCTGGACAGAAACTCCGGAGGAAACCTGAAATGCCATGGGAAAAACCTCCACTGACGAAACTATTCCCCCTCTCAGACTGCACCGGATGCCCGCGATACTCAGAAGCATTAAGCACCGAAGGCGGATTCTATCCAGTCTGTTCAAGACAAGGCGACCTGCACGACATGAACTACTGCCGCATACTCGAATACGGAGGAGCATAATCATGTCCAAAAAATCACTCACCGAAATTAGTGCCTACATCACCCGTGACGAATTCAACACATTAGCCGAATATGCAAAATTAGTAAAATTATCTATCAGTAAAGTTTGCCGCAATGCAATCCGCGAATACATCAACGAGCACCATCTTAAAACCGTAATAAAAACAGCAAAAGAGGAACAGAAATGACCGTATCAGACATGACTCTGAAATTCTCGATAACACGGGTTACGGAAAAAGACATCGAGAAAGATTATACCTGCAAGTACTGGAAAGCAAAGACAAGCGTGTTTGACGTAATCGGATACGGCAACACATTCCGCGAAGCAGGCAAAGACCTCCTCGACAAACTCCGCGAAAAGTTCAGCGAAGGAAACATGAAGCTCGCATCCGGCGAAGCACACCTTAGCGGCGAACTCACAGGGGCGACAGGCGTCATCACGCTCTGCGCACCGACGAATAGAACCCTCGATGAGTTCTGCGGTATGGATGAGGCTGAACGGGTCGAAAAGTTCGAGCAGTTGGTCAAAGAAGAAGCGCAGGAACCGGATGCAGACGAAGACGAAGAAGAGGAAGAACCTGAACTGACCACAGAAGACCTCGCAAAACTACCTTGCATGCACTGCGCAAATTATGGCGGGTATGACTGGAAAAAGACCCGCATATTATGCAACGGACGCGGATCACTCCCTCCGGAATATGTCAAAGACTGCGACAAAGCAGAACCGGCAAAAGACGCAGAAGAACCCGCAGAAGAACCGAAATACTACGGCATCAGCATCGACCGCGAAACAAACGCATACTTCGACCCAGACACCGACTCGCTCATCTATAACAGCTGGGCGGAAATCAAACCCAAAGACATCGTCTACATCTACTTAAAGAAAGACAAACAAACCGCAGGCGGCTTCATCGGCTATGCAACCGTCGAAACCGCACGCATCGCCGAAGTCACACCAGGAAGCGTCACAACCCCGTACAAGATGAATAAGTACAGCGACTTCTGCAACGGTCAGAAACACCTAATCCTGAAACTGAAAGACATTGTCGACTTCAGTCAACACCCGATACCCGTACCGGAGAATCAGACAGCACCCCGCGGCATCAACTGGATTACCCCTGCCTACGCTGCAGCACTCAATAACGCAATCGAAGGAGGCGCAGAATGAACACACCGGTAACAATCAAACACCAGCAAGTCTACTCATGGTCAGTTGCACTCACCATCGCCGCATCAGCGCTCATGGCGTCAGAGAATAAAGTGGTCAGTAGGCTCGCCGAAGAACTCGCAGATATCGCAATAGACATGACTCACGCAATGTCAACCCCCTGCTTTGACCCGCAGGCAAACTATCATCCGGAAAAGTCCGAATTCGAGACACTTGCAGACAAAATCGAGCGGATGCACCTGAAAGAAAAACTCGAAAAAGAGCCGGAGACAGACGTTCCCCATGTACCCGATGAAATATACAACGAGTACATGAACGCACGCAAACAGGCGGCGGAAGAGAAAACGAACGCGAAATCAAAAGCAGAAACCGCGCGATACCACAACAACCTCAGAGTTAACACCTGGACCTCCGACGAAGTACAGATTCTGCGCCGCACAGAATCAGTGCAAGAAGCATGTGCAGAGTATCATGCAGTCTATGGCGACAAGAGAAACGACAACGCAATCCGCCAGAGATGGCTCAAAATTCACCCTCCGGAGACGAGACAAAAGGCAGCATCCGAACCCGAACCCGAACCCGAACCGGAACCCGAACCGCAGGACGAAGAAGATAAAGAAAGCAAAGACGAACCGGAACAGGAAAGACTGCCGAAGAAAGGCGACCGGGTCCTCTACCACAGGCGCGGCAGTCTCTACGACGGATGCGAAGGCATAGTCAAGAGCGTATCACGCGATACCGCAACCGTGGAGTTTCAGGCAAGAAACGGCGGCGGAAAGATTCTCCTAAACTCGTTCCGCTACAATCTGGAGATCCTCTGATGACCGAAACCGCCCCGCACTATGAAATCACCCTGCCGCCAGGAGGACCACTGCAGTGCATCGCACAAATCCAGAAAGAGACCGCAGAACTCCAAGCCCAGCGCGACCACCTGCAAAAACTGCTCACGCAGCTTGACGACCGCATCAAACAGAACAAAGCAGAACAGCTCATGCACGCCCGAGTCATACTAGACGGCAAAGCACCGCACGAAGCCATCGACCTCGTCTTAAACCCCTGCTGCAAATGGGGCACAGAACGGACCAAACCCGACGTTAAAAAGATGCGCGCACTTTGCCCCGACCTGCTTGAGAAACTCGGCAAAGTCAACGACGCTACCGCGATGCGCATCCTTGAAACAGCACACGACGGAGACAAAGGCTTTGTCCAGCGACAGCTCCGCACGATAGACCCAAAGACATACTGGTCAAAAGTGCAGGTGAATCTTACGGATCTGACGAAAGAAGAAGAAGCGTTCTGCATCGACAACGGCATTATCACAGTGACTAAGAAAATCATCGGAGAACCAACCGTCATGCCCCGCGCATTCGCATCAGCACTCAAAAGCCAGAAAAAACCGAAGACACTCAAAGCAGCAGAGGATGATGACGAAACATGAACACCAAAGACAAAGAGTTCTACAAACAAGAGCTGCAGCACGTCCGCAACCTGATGACAAACATCCGCAACGCCATGATGAAAGAGACCTCACCCGCCGACGGCTCCCAGAGGGTGAACCACGACGCACGAATGCACCAAATCTCAGGAATAATCCGCCATATAGGATATTTAGAAACCTACATCGAAGAATCAAAAATCATGGAGAAATAATCATGGAAACCACAATAATCCCAATTCAAAACACCGACATGACAGAATTTAGCAACGACGCAATCGAACGCGCCGGAGAACTTCTAGGCTGCCCCCTGGACCGCCCCAGCCTCATCAGAGCGCTAATCATCCAGCGCGACACAGGCCTCAGCCTTGCCAGAGGCGAACTCTCAATAATCAACTTCGGAGGCAAAAACTGCGTCTTCATCAATAAACAAGGCTGGCTCGCCTACGCCGCACGCCAACCTGAATATGACGGCTACACCTGGGGCATCGAAAAACACGGCGACGACTGGCACGCATGGTGCAAGGTTTTCAGAAAAGACAGAACCCACCAGGTTTATGAAGACGCATGGATGAGCGAAGACAGACAGAAAAGCCCTGCATGGGACAAACTGCCAAAGAGAATGCTCGTCAAAGTCGCCATCAAACGAGCGCACCAGGCAGCATTCCCCGTCCTGAACGGACTCCTCACCCCAAGCGAAGTCGGACTCGAAGAAGACACACCGACCCGCATCACACCACAACCTGGAGACATCACCATCGAAGCAGAACCCGCACCACAACCGCAGCCAAAGCCGGAACGAAACCAACCCAAAACACCATACACACTCAAACAGGCGCAGGACGCACGGCAAAACATGCTCGACCAGGGAATGACAGACGCAATCTTCAAACCGAACACACCCGGCACCGCCTACATCGACGGAAAAATCTGGGACGGAGACCTCATCATAGCCGACTTCAACCGACAGAGAGAATCCAAAAAAGAAGCTGAAGAAAAACAGAAAGCACAAACCGAGAAAACCTCAGAACCTCAGCCTGAAAAAACAGAACCGGCAAAGAAAGAACAAAAACCTGTTGCAGTCCAGCCAACACCGCAAACAGTCGCCCCCGAACAAAAAGAACAGCCAACAACCATCTGCCCCGTTTGCGGAAACCCAAGCATGACCACAGACGACCTAAAAAGCCTCACCGCAGCAGCCTCTGCGCTCGGAATAGAACCAACCTTTGACCCTACAATCTGCAAAGAATGCGGGAAAAAATGGTGGGCAGCAGTAAACCCGCAAGAATCCAGACCCGAACCAAAGAAAGAAGAAAAAATACCGCCGACTGAAAAACAGACCGCACCAAAACACACCTGTGACCACTGCGGCAAAGAAATGACCACCACAGAATACACCGGAAACAGACTCTTCTCACCACCGGGCAAAATATACTGCAAAGCCTGCCTGGACAAAATAGAAACACAGTATAAAACCAAGACACAACCCGCAGAGGCATAAAAATGAGCTACAAACCAGCACAAAAGAGATGCTGGGAGTGCACAGTCTACAAGACAGCCGAATCCAGACACCAAACCGACAGACACAGCCCCGGATTCACCCAACCCCCTCTTTTTTGCGAAAAGAAAGGCTGCTACGTAAACGCAATGTCATACTGCCGCGACGGAGAATGGAAACCATGAACAGACCCCAAACAGACCCTGCAACAAAAACCCTGATACTCTCCGCAGCCTCCGCACAATGCACAGAACAAGGCTATACAGACGTGATCGGAATACTCATCAAACTATACGGACCTACAAACACATGGAAAGACCACCGAGGCAAAACCCCCCGCATATCACGGACCCACATCCATACAATATTATTGCATAACGGATTCATCAAAATCGGAGAGACCCGCCGCAAACGCTCACGATACCAGAAGAGGGAGACATGACCCGGTTTCTACTCTCAAGTGAAAAATGGACTGACGACGACCGCCTTGTCGAAGAAACAGCAAAACAAATCTGCCAAAAGAAAGGCTGGGTCGACACCAGAGACATCTATGTCGCAGTCGTAGGAGACCTTACCCACCACAAAGGAGACCACACCAACGAAATATCCCTGCGCCGCATATCAATGCTGCTGCGCTCCGCAGGATACACACCAATTAACCCCCGGAGCCACGGCCGCACAAAGTACAAACTCCCGGAAAAGAAGGAGAAGAACGAGACATGACCAACATCGACGCAGAACAAACACCGTCGCAAGGAATATGGCAGCCCCCATACATGGAACTCAAGGCAGATATCGCAGGGTACCGGTTGGAACTCACAGGCGCCATAGGTCAATGGCACGACGACGACGGCCTGCGGACATTTGATGCATCAGCAGAGCGCTGGACCCTGTCACGAATAGAGAACGGAACCGCACGCGAGCTTGAAGTCTATGACATACCCGGGAGCCAGAGAGGAAGAGACGTCTGGCACCACGCCAAAGAAACAATAAGCAAAACAATCACCGACGAAGAACAACTCAGAGAAGCAGAACTGCAATTTTATCGCAAGATACCTGCAATGAGCGTCAAAGCAACCGAAGCACTGGGAGAACTCTGGTATAAGACCGGAGACGCGCTTAACAAAATATGCGCAAGCTGCGCAAGAACACACGTCGGAGACAAAATCGCCATCCGCGCCATGCTCCTATCCTACGCAGCAACCCGAGTCATAAACGGAGAAGGCATCCACATCAGCATCAGCGGAAGCGCAGGAACCGGCAAAAGCCACGCCGCCTCCACCGCAGCAAAACACCTCCCAAACGGCGCAGTCGCCGACGCCAGACTCTCCGACAAAGCGCTCTACTACCACCAGATATACCCCGGCACAGTCCTGCTGATGGACGACCAGGAACTCACCGAAGACTTCCAGGAAGTCCTCAAAGTCGCCTCCACCGACTGGAGCAAACCGGCAACATACCTGACGGTAAACAACCAAAAACCCCTCGAACTCCACCTGCCTGAACGCTGCCCGTTCTGGATAGTAAAAGCCAACTTAAACGGCGATGAACAAGTCCTCGACAGACAACTCATAATCTGGACCGACGAAAGCACAGAACAGCTGAAATCCATCCAACAGGCAATCCTGCAGGCAGCCGCAAACCCCGACCTCCAGATAGGAGAAGGAGACGCACCAGTCTGCAGAGCCATCTGGGACCACATAACCGCCGCAACCGTAATAATCCCATACGCAGGCGCGATATGTATGGACATCCACATGGACCCCCGAAACATCAAGCTCCTCATCGCACTGACACAGGCGCACGCGCTGATGGCAGCCCCGGCACGCGAGACGGAGAACAACGGCCAGACCGTAATCGCCACTATGCAGGACTTCATGGAAGCGGCAAAGATAATCAACCCCCTGCTGGAAAACATAGGAGGAAGCCAGAAACTGAAACTCAGCAGCGCAGCAGCACGCGTACTGGAATATTTATCAAAGCAGCCGAGCGGCATAATCCCGTTTGCAAACATAAGGAAAGAAACCGGAATGAGCAAAGGACAGCTCAGCCAGGCAATAAACGGAAGGAACGATCTTAAAACCGAAGGTCTGCTCAAAACATGCCCTGCAATCGAACTCACCGAAGAGAACATCCCAAAGCAGGGAGGCGGAACATTCAGACAGACATCAATCATCTGGAACGCCGAATCATACGAAGCATGGAGAGCCGCAACCGGCATGTTTTACATGGACCTGGAAAAATAAAACTCGTAAACAGAAAAGCACGGTTTACTGCATAACCGTAAACCGGCAGATCCCTCCTTTTTTTCAAACGAAGCCAAATTATACGTTATTTTATACTGGTTTACGGGTTTACGCCAAAAACGACCGAGAGAGGAACTTTAGAGCACCAGCAAAAAAAGTCGGGCATTCCCCTATTTAACGTAAACTTATAAAAATATAATTATTATTTTTTTTATTATTACCTTAATTTGTAAACCGAGGCAGATTATGGCAGTTTTTGAGTTTACGCCAAACACGTAAATCAGGCGTAAACCAGCGTAAACACGTAAACAACCCACCGAAAAACACCACTACTACCCACAGAGCCTGAACAGACCCTGACAAAATACCCGGTCAAATAAAGTATAAAGAGCGATGACAACCAATAAACCCCACATGGACGCAACAACCATCGAAGCAGCGGCCGCCGCACTCATCGCACTTTTGACAACCGTATATGGAATTTACCAGAAAGTGATGACCGTCATCGCCAACAACAAAACCGCAGCAGCAGAACAAGACAAAGCAACCGCCCTCGCAGCCAAAGACAAAGCCGAATCAGAAGCTGCAGTCAAGGCCGCAGAATATCAGGCACTCGACGACCTCATGAATCCGTATGTAGAACAGACCGAAGAGCAGACCGCTCTCATTGAAGCCGGCGCCGTCTCCGATGCCGCATGGAAGATGAGCATCGACACAGTAGAAGAGCTCAGCAAGCGCCTCACCGCAGCAGGAGGACTCGCCAGCATCAACGTCGTCAAAGCCGTAGTCAACCAGGCAGAAAAAGACAAGCAGGTGGAATATGCCATCCTCTGCACACCCGCAGAAGGAACCGGCAAAACAATCGACGAATACCCCGCAGCCTTCATCTCCTACGGAACCATCGCCAAGATTGACAAGTGGGGAGTAATCAAAGAAATCGCCCGCGCGCACCAGTGCGGCGACTGGTACTCAATCGCAGGATAAGAGTGCCGAAACCAACCGACACCGCCATCCTGGAAGCAGCCGAAGAGTGCCTGCAGCATAGCAGCACAGGCACCATCGGTCTCCGGGATGTCTTTTATACGCTTGAAACCAGACGCAGGAGATACAGAGAACCGGCACAGGAGACAACCAGCCTCATGCAGATCTCACGAACCCTCATCGCCAACGGATACGAACTCGCAGAACTGCGACCCAAAAGCTACAGCAGATACAGAAAAATCGACCAGTAACTCAAGACAGCAAACCAACACCTGCCAGGACGCACCCCCGCCGAAGGGGCGGCATATCAAATACCGACGGACCAATGTTATGCACCAATCCTGATAATTGGAAATACGTACTTGCATTAACTCCACGACAACACCTCTGGACCACGGTTTCAAATCACCGTAGACGATACTATAACCCATGCACACGGCACATATCGCATGGGTGAGCGGTCGACGCTGAGATTGACAGCGCAGGACGTTCACGACGTCACGACCGCCTGCCATGACAGGCGAAACGATGAAGCTTAAAGGATTCGACAGAAACGGACAGCAAATATCCCGCGTCCATTTCGACTACGCCCGCAGCACCGGCATCCACAACGGCCTGCTGCTGTACCGGGAAGAAAACCCGCACCCGGTCGCAAGCATAACCGCCACCCTCGGAGACAAAGAAGCCACCCTGACCGAGTGGAACCCCCGCGAATGCGTAGACGAACCAAAGAAGACCAAACTCCACCACTGGCTCATCACCCAAGAGATACACCCCGACCTGCCGCAAGAGGAAGACAGATGAACATCACCAAAGCAGAAAAACAATCCAGGATAAATGAAATCTTCAGACTCCTCATCACCCGAACCGACCGCAAAGCAATCCACCGCTATGCAATCCTGAAAGGCTGGAACATACACCCAAGAACAGTCGACGAATACATCGCAGAAGCCAACAAAGAGATCATCAAAACCGCAGCAGAAAACAGAGACGAAATGCTCGCACGCGCCACCCTTTGCCTTGACGACCTCTATACAAAATCATACAACATAAACGATTTCAAGACATGCGTCCAGGTAATGGACAGAGTGATAAAACTCCACGGACTCGACGCCCCGACGGAGCACAAAGTCACCCTCACTGACATGGACCAGCTGCGTGAAACAATCAACGCAGCCATCAGCGCAGACCCGACCCAGCGCGACAGAATAACTGCCGCACTTCCCGACATGGACGAAGACGACCAGTGAACGAAGCGCTCGCGATAAGAGCCAATATCGACCTGCCAACATACCTCCGGGTCGCTAACCACGGTCAGTGGAAAAACGCACCGCACCTCAGCCTTCTCTGCAGCGCTCTCCACGAAATAGACGCAGGACAGACAAAGCGCCTCATCGTAAACATGCCGCCAAGGCACGGAAAGAGCGAAGTCATCTCAAAAGGGTTCCCCGGTTGGTATTTGGGACGCCATCCCGACCACGAAATAATGCTCACCAGTTACGGAGCAGAGCTCGCCGAAGACTTCTCACGCATCAACCGGGAGAAGCTCCGCGAGTTCGGGCCGGAGATATTCGGAGTGACAATAAGCAGAGCGTCCGCAGCCGTAGGACGCTGGGGCATAACAGGACACAAAGGAGGACTCGTCGCCGCAGGAGTCAACGGCCCGCTCACCGGCAGAGGAGCAAACGTCGCCATCATAGACGACCCGATTAAAGGAGCGCTGGAAGCCAACTCCCAGACATACAGACAGCACCTCCTCGAATGGTACCAAACCGTCTTACGCACCCGCCTCGCCCCGGGAGGCGCAATAATCGTAGTTCAGACGCGATGGGCAAAACAAGACCTTGCAGGCTGGCTCATAGAACAGGCAGCAACCGGAGGAGAACAATGGAAAATCCTCAACATGCCCGCGATCTCCGGAGAGGAACCCGACAGCATGAACAGAGCCCCAGAGCAGGCACTCTGGCCGGACAGATATCCGCTGCAGTACTTGAAAGACATCAAGCAAACCCTGACACCATACCAGTGGTCCGCGCTTTACCAGCAGCAACCGATTGATTACGAAGGAGCACTCTGGAAATTTGACACCATAGACGCGCACCGCGTCCCCGCCGGTTCCACCCCCGCAGGATTCAAGAGGATAGTGGTCGGGGTTGACCCGGCAGTGACATCCGGAGCCAGCAGCGACGAAACCGGCATCATCGTCGCAGCAAGCGACAACACCGGCCACTTTTACATACTGGACGACCGCAGCGGGAAATATACCCCGAACGAAATGGTCCGCACATACACCGCAGCATACTGGGAGCACCAGGCAAACGACGTCATCGCAGAAAACAACCAGGGAGGAGATCTCATCGAAGCACTGACCCACAACTATGACCGCCGGGTGAGATACAAGGCAGTAAGAGCCACCCGCGGCAAGCGCATCCGCGCAGAACCAATTGTCTCGCTTTACGAACAAGGTCTGGTCCACCACGCAGGAAGATTCGATCAGCTCGAAGAACAACTCGTGACATGGAACCCGATGAGCACAGACAGCCCCGACAGGCTCGACGCGCTCGTCTGGGCACTGACCGACCTCAGCACAAAAACACCGGCATATCAGCCGCCAATCGTATTATGAACGACAACACCAGCACCACCATCGCAGACCGCATAAAAGGTCTGTTTAAGAAACAACCGACAGAGATCAAAACAAACGGACAGGTCACCCTTGCCACCGCAAACGAAGTCAGCACCTGGAACAGCCTGCTGCAAAGAGGAGAAGCACAGCACCAGGAAGTCTCCAAAAAATATCGGACGATATACAGGAGCGGCGGCATCGTAAGAGCAGCCATTGACGCATACATCCTTTTCATCTTTTCAGGAGGATGGCAGATGGCAAGCGATGACGAACACCGCGACACCCAACAACTTATCCAGGATAACTTTTTTAGTAAAACCGGGGCATTTAACACAACCATCCAGCAGATGACACAGGACGCCATCTGCATCGGCGACGGTTACGCGAAGATTCTCACCGGAGCCGGACAACTCACCCGCACCCCAGTCGCACTGCAGCACATCCCGGCCGAGAGAGTAAAACCCCACATTGATAACACATACTCAATCCTCTGGTATGATGTTTACAACAAGGACGGCAGCGCCATCCTTGAGAGGATAAAACCCGAAGACATGCTGCACGTTTGCCTGCAGCCAAGCGGAGGTGAAATATTCGGAGTCGGGCTGCTCGAAAGTGCATGGGACGAAATCCGCCACGATATCGAAGTCGCAGAAGGAAGCGCGGCCGCCATCCGCCGTCACGGATTCGGCATCTGGCACGCCAAGGTCAGCAGCACCGACCCGGAGACCACAATCACCGAAAAAGACGTCGATGCTGTACGCCAGAACATGAAATCCCTCAGCAGCAGAACAGAAATCGTGACGAGCAGCAACGTCGAAATCTCAGCACTGAACGAAGCAGGACAGATAAACGTCGGCGCATACGCAGACTGGAGCATCGCAAGGCTCTGCACCGCGCTGGGGATGCCAGGAGAACTTCTGGGACTCCGCCAGGGAACCACCGACGCCACCGCAGTCAGCCGAATCGAGAATTTCTATAAGAAGATACAGACTTACCAGGAACTGCTCGCACAGGCAATAAACACGCAGTACATCGACCGCATCCTTTCAAGCACCGGCAAAGTTCCAGGGAGCGTCTGGATTGAATACGCAGACCCAAGCCCGGAGGACAACATCAAGCGCGCTTCTTACGTCTCAAGCATAGCAGCCATCACCCCCGGTGACCCGTTCGGGATAATGAGTCAGCAGCAGATCCAGACCTACCTCGGCATCGACCACGACCAGTGGGCAAAGGACGAAGAGTTCATGGAAAGCGAAACCAACGACGCAGCAATGGCAGCACTGGAGAACCTCACGTCAAAAGACGTTTCATCGCAGACGGAGGACAAAGCAGATGCCAGAGAGGAGAACCAATAAGAACCCCTCTCTTTCATCCAGGAGAAACCTCTGGCGCAGCAAGACAGAGGAGGCAAAATACTCAAGAGAGGCCCGGGCATTCATAGCAGACTATGGAGCGCGCCTGCAGGAAGCCCTGAAGATATACAGCAGAGAAGACGCAGACGGGAACGTCACCATCGACATGGCTGGATTTCAGGAAAGGATGGAGCAGATAAAGACCGTTCTCCTTGCGCAGACAGGCGCAACCATAACCAAGGAACACGCCAAGGCAGGTCTGACTCTTGGCATAGAATACGCAGAACGAAGCCTCAAAGACGCAGGAGTAGAAGATGCCAAGTCCGCAGTATAACTCAATCGTCTTCACGCAGGAAGACTGGCGCGTGCTTGACGTTTTAGAGACCCGCAACTTTGCCGCGCTCAAAGGAATCACCGACGACATGAGTAAGGACATCACTCGCGCGCTGTCCGAAGGAGTCACCGCCGGAAAAGGGATGCCGGACCTGAGCAAGGCAATCTCCGATGCGACCGGCATGGCAAAGACCAGAGCAGACCGGATGGCAAGGACGGAGACCATCAATGCCTGCGTCGACGCAGCCCGCAGCAGATACCAGGAACTCGGGGTTAAGGAGTTTGAGTTTGTCGCAGCCAGCGACGACAGGCTCTGCGACATTTGCGCGAGTTTCAACGGGAAAATATACAAGCTCACCGACGACGCACACCTGCCGCCAATCCACCCGAACTGCCGCTGCGCAATAGCACCCATCATCGGAGACAGGAAGGAGGAAATCCTGAAAGAAACCAAAGGCACCGCAGGTGTTTACGCAAGAGGGAATAAACCAACCACAGAAAGCAAGAACAACTCCCCAGTAATGAATGATGACCAGTTCACAACCATTCAAAAACTGGTCGCACAGTTATCACCGAATAACACAATAATACTGGACGAATCAGTGAAGGATCTTGATTTTAAGGAGGTAAAAACAGTAATAAAAAGCTTGAAGACAATATCCTCAACCGAAACAGGGAGGGAAGCGCTATCAAAAATAACCAAGATAGACACAACAACAAAACCAGATGTTTATTTAGGGACAAGTTACACAAAGGACGGGAGTCTCATAATTTCAATAAATCACGACAAGTTTTTAAGTAAAAATATTCGTCAGACTCGGGAGGATTTCCAAAAAGAAACATGTCTTTTCATCCCAAATATGCGTTTTGATTTGGGAGGGAGACATGAAGGAATACACGCAGATACAATCAGATATTTGCTGAAAGCATACTCAGGAGACACAGCCAAAGTTTATAATGAATGGAAAAAAATAACCTCAACAAATCAAGAGGAGTGGAAAGGGACAATAATATTTAATCTAATAGAAAAGGCGATGATAGAATCGAACCAAAAAGTCCGAGATATATCATTAAACGCTTTTACAACACCTGCAGAGGCAATTGTTGAGGCAATACTGGATGTAGAACTTAACAAAGATAAAGCGCAAAGAATATCTATTACATTGAATAGATTATATTATACGTAAGATAGGAGGAGAAATATGATTAGGGCATTTGGAGAATGGATTAACTGGGCAATTGAAGATGAAAAAACAGGTTTTTGCGCAGGGGTTAGAGATGATGCGCCAGAAGGGATAAAGAAACAGTATAAAGAATATCTAAAATCAGTTAATGAAGGACTATAACAATATTCAACCACCCTAACCGCACTCATCACCCCCGCTTTTTTCACCAATCCCTGCATGCGCAACACAAAATATAACACAGGGAAAGTGCCAGAACATAAAGATGACCGATTCATCAGAAAGGAGAGCCAAGCGATTAGCAAAGAAGCTCTCCTTCTCCCAGTTGGCAGAAGACACAACAGGCGCCACCCTTAGAGGCGTAGTTCTTCTGGCAGAGGGAGAGTGGCACGATTCGCTGACTCCATATCCCACCATATACACCCCGCAGAACCTCGCGGCATTTACCGTCAAGGACAACGCAGGCTGGAGGACACATGAGTTCTCAAGAGGGATGGACGAATACATCGGCGAAGCGACAAACATCCACTATGACGCAGCACAGCGCGCCATAGTAACAGACCTCGTCTTTCACTTAGCCACGCAGGCAAGCCGCGACACATTCGCAGCAATCAAGCACCGGCAGAACAACGGACACCCCGCCTTCGTTTCAATCGAAATGGAGACCACCGACGTCCCGGGAAGCAGAGGGATGGAAGCGACCAACATCGCCATCACTGGGTGGATTGCCACAGACACCCCCGCATGCAGACGCTGCGCTGTTCCTAAACAGCAGACAGCCGCACCGGAGGAAAACAAAGGAGAGAAACGCATGACAGACTCCAACACAGACAACAAAGCAGCAGAAACTGCACAGGCCCCGACTGTCGAAGAGCACAAAGCCCTCGCAGCCAGAGTCACCGCACTTGAAACCTCAATCAAAGCACTGCAGGACCAGTCCGCAGCAGATGCCGAAGCAAAGAAAGCCCTGGCCGCAAAGCTCGACGCAGCAACCGCTGCAGCTGAAACCGCAGAGAAACGCCTGAAGGCGCTCGAAGCCAAGCCGCAGCACCAAGCACCACTCGCCGCATCCGCGCCAGAGGTTGAACCAATCGCAGATTACCGCTCAGAATACAGGTTCTAAACATGACCGCCACATACAACGCAACCGAAGAGCTCGCAAAGACCCTCAAGGTTCTCTGCGCGCCAAACAAATCACAGAGAAACGCCCTCATCGACAAATACTTCACCGGCCGCAACCTTCCGGTCATGACCGACGAAGGGGTCAAGCAGAAGCACGACCTGCTCCGAAGCGAAACCTTAGACGGAGCCGCACTCCTGCTCCCGGATTTAGTCCGCACCATCAACAAAGGAGCACAGCCAGCGCTTGCAAGCCTCGGCGACATGTACACCGTCCTCAACACCACCAGCAACCAGGTCAAGATCCCAAGAGGCAATAAAAACAGCTTTGGGTCTTACGCACCGATTGTCGCAGAAGGAGCCAGCACCGCAGTCAACAACGACCGCATCCTCTACTCGATGATAGACATCATCAAGACCCGGACAATCGCAGAAATCACCCGGGAAATGATGCGCGACAGCGAAATCGATATTGTCGCCTACGAAGTAGAAGCTGCAGGAGCCAGAGCAGCCAACACCATCCAGTCCGTCGCACTGTACGAGATGCAGAACAACGCAGCAGCAACCTCCAGCGAAACCGTCACCAGCGCAAAGACCCTCAAGGAAGCCATCAACGCAGAAATCGCAAACATCCAGAAGAAAGGATATGTGCCGGACAGAATCATGCTCACCCCCAAAGCAGGAGCATGGCTCAGAGACGAGCTCACCCCGGGTTACTACGATGGAAACGACCCGATGAAACTCGGCGCAGTTCCGACCCTTTACGGAATCAAGTGCGTCGTCAACCCAATCGCACCAGCCACCTACTCCAGCCCCGATTACACTCCTGGAAACGGAACATTTGGAGGCACCAATGGCATCGGCGCCATTGTTTACGCGAAGGACAAAGCAGTCGCAGTCGCCATGCGGGAGCAGATAGGACTCGACGGAGACTTCAGAGACGTCTATAAGGACCTCGAAGCCATGGCGGTCTCCGCCAGATTCGGAGCCGGACCGATTCACAAATACGACTCAACCAACGCAGACGAAGCAGCCGCAGTCTACATTTCATACTGAGGAGGTCACACAATGACCATCCTCACCCAGAGCGGAGGAACACTGACCGCAAACTTCGGCGGCAACGTAACCTGGGCCGCAGATAACAAAACGCAGGACGTCAGAGCCGTCACCATCGGAGGCACAAACAAACCGATGCTCGTCTTCGGGATAAGCAACACCAAGAACAGCATCTCAATCACCGTCCCCGCAGGCTACGGAGGAGAACCCGCCGCAGTAATTGTCAACAGCCGCAAGGTTGAGACCGCCACCCTGAACGCAGCAGCTGCAGCGTCAATCATCATCACCGCACCGACAGCCGGAGATGACATCACCGCCACAGGAACCGCCACGGCAAAGGTCCTCGACCAGTACGGAGAAGAGATCACCACCGACACCGTGACCTGGTCCAGCAGTGACAGCACAAAGCTCTCCATCGTCAGCTCCACCGGAGTTTATACACCGGTCGCAACCGCCACCGAAGTGACCATCACCGCCACACACAGCACCGAAAGCACAATCACCCAGACCGTCAAAGTCAAAGTGACCGTCGAAGAGCCATAAGGAGGGAGAACCAATGGCATACTGCACCACTGACGACGTCCGCCTGCTGACCAACATCAGCACCAGCGACATCGACAACACCACCCTCGCATCATTAATCGAAGTGGCGCAGCGCAGATGTGACGCCAGAATAAAACAGGCCGGACTGACCGCACCCGTGCAGACCGCAGAACCAACACTGCAGGACGCAGCGGCATACTTCACCGCAGCTTTAATCCTGGCACGCAAAAACACCGATCTCTCCCGCCCGAACTCCCACACTGTACAGGATGCAGCCTTCACCACCAACACCGCAGAGGATATCGCATATCACGAGCGCATCGCAAACACCGCGCTGAAACTGTACATTGAGGGACAACTCGCACAACAAGATATACAGGCAGCGACTCTTTTTTACAACGTGGAGGGAGATTAAATGCCCCTCCCGGCAATATTTCTGACACATACCTGCGTCATCACCCAGCGCAAGACAACCCAAGCCGGGGGGGTCGACGCTTACGGAAATCCAGTCAGAACAGAAACAGCGCTCAGCCAGAGACCCTGCCGGTTTGCGAGACGAACTGCAATCCCGACAGAACAAGGTCAGATGATAACAGCAGAGTGCATCCTGGAGCCGACAACCGATGCAGCAGAAGGAGATAAACTCTCCACCACCACTCCAGGGTTTGAGGGAGATTACTGGATAAACGCAGTGACACAGGTTTACACCGCAAACGGCCGCAGCATAAACCACACGAAGCTGGAGCTCAGAGAGACTGAGCACACGCAAGGAGGAGCATGACCGCAACCGAAATCGACCGTTATATCGGAGAACTCGCAGCAAAACAGGAAATGATCCTGCAGAAACTGCAGCAGACCGACGCCAAGATTGATGAACTCACCAACTCAATCCAGGAGCTGAAGATTGCAAAGGCAAAGGACGAAGGAGGAAGGAAAGCAATCGGAGTGTTCACTGCCTTTATTGGCGGCGCGATTGGCGCAGTCACCGCGATTTTAACGGTTTTAATCACGTATGGAGGCCACTGATGGCAGGAACCGGAATCGAAATCAAAGGACTCACCGAAGCGCAGAAAGGGCTGGACAAACAGAAAAAACAGCTGCAGAACAAAATCCAGAAAGCGCTGCTCCGTGGAGGTCTTGTGTTTGAAGGAGAGGCAAAACGCCTCTGCCCGGTTGACACAGGAAGGTTACGCGACAGCATCCAGTCCACCATCCTGAAACAGGACGAGGACGAGACGGTGCTCACTGTAGGAACCGCTGTGGAATATGCCGGTTTCGTAGAATTCGGGACCGGCATCCATGCAGAGAACGGGCAGGGACGCAAGACACCGTGGATGTGGAAAGGAGACGGAAAAAAGTGGGGAGGATGGCACAGGACAACCGGACAGCCTGCGCAGCCTTTCATCCGTCCCGCTTTTGAAGCACGCAAGGACGAAGCAGTCAGAGTTATCGCAGACAGCCTGAAGAAAGGTGGGGCAACATGACCGGGACAAACATAATCCAACCGGTTATCCGGACAATGCTCCTGAATAACCCGGAAGTCTATGCAGCGACACAGGGTCGCATCTTCGATATTTCTCCACCAGGAACCAGACCGCAGCTGCCCGCCATAACCCTGCAGAGGATCAGCGAGACACTCAACCCGCTGACGATGGCACGCAGCACCCGCATCCAGGTCGACTGCTACGCATACTCCCACGCAGGCGCAAACGACCTCGCCGAAGCAGTACAAAGAGCGCTGACGAACCGCAGCCTCACGCAGGAAGACCTCGCAGTCTTTAGCATACGACCGGGAACAATCATCGATTATTTCACGGTTGACACCCGAACATACAGAACCATGGCAGACTATACGGTCGCATGGAGAACAACAGCATGACAAATTATCAGACAACCATCCAGAACCCCGGCGCAATCCGCTGGGGAAGCGCAAAGATTGAGATCAAGAACGACTCAAACGTATGGGTCAACGTAGGAGCACTGAAGAGCATCAGCGCCACCACCACCACATCCGGAGAACAGAAGTTTAAGCCCGACAACGCACCACCGATCACCAGAGACCCGACACCGGAAACCTGGGACTGGAGCTTTGAGTTGCAGGAAGGCTGGAACCCGACAATCATCCAGCTGCTGCGCGGTAATATCGACACCGTCACAACCGCAAGCAACATGACCACCATCGGGGTATATGCAGGAACCGGAAACAGACCGCAGCGCAGCATCCGCATCACCAACACCACCCCTGGCATGGCAAACCAGGTCATCACGCTGAACAAAGCCAAGTGCACCAGCGAGCTGGACTTCTCTTATCCAGCAGACGAAGACGGCACCGTCCCGATTGTTCTCCCGGTAAAGGTCAGCGCAGAGATTGACGGCATAAACGGATTTGGAACAATCGTGACACCGAACGCAGCTGCAACAGTAACCATCAGCCCGGCATCAGCAACCGTGACGGTTGGAGGAACGCAGCAGCTGACTGTCACCGGAGGAACGACAACGGTTTACGGTTCCCTTGATGTATCAGTCGCGACAGTAAGCAGCGCAGGATTAATCACAGGAGTCGCAGCCGGAAACACCCTCATCGCTGTAACGACCGACAGCGTCACCCGCTACGTTCCGGTCGCAGTAACCAGCTCATGAGCAAGACAACCATCATCCACTGCGAGGAAATCGCAGTGGACTCGGTAATTGTGACTCTCGGCCCGGTTCAGGTTGACATAAGCAGGATAAGCGCATACAACACGATCCGCTTTTTCAAAATGATTGAAGATATCACCCGATGCGAAGCAAAGCCGGAGGAAGCAAGCAAGCTCATCCTCGACATTGCAGCAGAACAGGGAGGAACCATAACCGAAGAGGACATCCTCAAAGCAGGAAACCAGAAACAAGTCGAAGAGTTCGTCCAGACAATAGCACAATATGTTATCAAAACCTACGCCCCGCTGCAGGACACTATCCGCCCTTTTCTGAATCCGGCGCAGACGGCGCCGGAGTAGAGGAAACACCCGAAGAGATAGACATCCACCGGATAGTGGCGTTTGTATCATTTGCCACAGGCTGGTCCCGAGAATATGTCCTGCATAAACTGACCTTTGCAGAGGTAATAAGATATGCAGAATACGCACAGGAATGGACAAAGGAGCAGGCAATCCAACAGGCAATACAGATAGGTCGGTTGTTTACGCCACCGAAGCGCAAACCCATTCACCATGCTGCTGCACCAGGAACTGAGACAGACCTCGGAGCCAACGGAGGAGCAGACGAACTTATCAGGAGAAATACACCATGACCGCAGAAACCGACGCAGGGTCAATAGTTATAAAAATAATCGCTGATACTTCAAAACTTGAGAAAGGAACCACATCTGCGAAAAAGGAGCTGCAGAAATTTAGTCAGGCAACTAAAGATGCCAGAACCAGCACCAACGGACTCCAGGAACAGATGGACCTGACCGGACAGGCAGCCACCGGTTCATCCCGCAGCATAGACACCCTCACTCAGGCAACCGAAGAAACAGCCGACGCAGCAGACACCGCTCAGATATCTCAGGAAGCGCTGGTCGCTGCACTTGCAAAGCTTGTCGACGAAGCAAGACAGGCAGGAACACAGACATCCAACGCAGGCGACCAGATAGAAAAAGCTGGCACGCAGGCAGAAAACACAGCCGGAAAAATGGACAAGATGAGAGGAGCTGCAAGAGAACTGAAAGCAGCCCTCGGCACAATCGGTCTGCTCGCAGTTTTGAAGAAAACAATTGATTATCTCGCCCAACTTGAAGATTCAAGCCGGAAAACATATCAAAACTTCGCCACGATGTCGCAAAACATCGAGAAAGCGACAACCAATTATAACACATTCAACAGCGCCACCAGAAACCTTGTCGGGGAAGACGAAACACAGGAAGGAAATGCTGGTTATTATGTGAATAAGTATTTTGGATATGATACATTCACGAAAGGGTCCGCAGGATATAACATAGGCCAGGCCGCAATTAATGCAGCACAGACAACCGGGGTCGACGTAGTAACCATCTTATCCAAAACCGCAGAAATAATGGACAAGTATAACCGTGAGAGAGGAACCGAGACACAAGTCCTCACGCAACTGCTGCAAATAGCAGACACCATGAACTCGCCGGACGCTTTCTCCGATTTGCTGACCGCATCCACCACTTATGACAAGTTATGGTATGGAGAGAAGGGAATCGGTTTATCATACGAACAGATGCTCGCCGTTTTTCAGGCTTGGGGGAAAGACTGGAAGAGTGCCACAGAGGAGTCTGCAGTATGGCAGAAGGAACTGCAGGACATGCAGAACCAGATCGCCGAAGCTGTAGAAACCCTGCCGGAGATAAGAGGAGATCTGGCAGACGCGCAAAAAGAGAGTGAAGCACTCCTCGCCGAAAGAAAGGATCTCATCGCCGAAAAAGAAAAACGAACTGCAGAAGGGAAAGACACCGCAAGCATCGTCAAAGAGATCGCAAAAATAGATGAAACCATCAAAGAATACGATTCTGAAATCAAAGACCTCAAACTGCAGATACAAGAGATGGAGCTCACAGCCACCCAGAAGCCCGGAGACCTTCTCAAAGAACTGATAACTGATGCAGGAGTCCTGACCGATGCCGAACTGTACACAAAGTTAAATGTCAAAGATAAGGATGAGTTTATCGAGTCCATAGAAAACCTGAAGACAATCGATGTAGAGAACTTGCCGGAGGGAGTAGAGACCGCAGTCCTGACACAAACCAGCCTTCTGCAGGACATCGGGGGCTGGATGCAGGATATCAGCGGAACAATCAAGGCTGCATACTTCTCCCCGGAGAACATCCAGGCTTACAGAACCGAAATATCATCGAAACTCGGCAATATTAACCCTTATGTGCAGGAAAAAACAAACCCCGCGGCAACCGTCGCAGCATACGGTCAACTTTTGCAGGAATATGAAGATCTGACAAAATCCCGGGACTACGCATATAACGAAACAAAGTGGGCAGAACTGCTCGCAAAGGTTGACAGATACCTGACACCAGGAGACACCACCAACAACATCTCCGTTTACATCGAAACCCCGCAGCTTGACACCTACGCAGCACAGAAGACTGCAGAAGCAATCGCAGCACAACAGTCGAAAACCAAAGCAGGAGCATATTAATGACAATCAAAACACAAATCGCAGGGTCACCGCAGACCACCACACTGACTGCGTTCACCCTTGGCACCAGCACGACATTAAAAATAAGCAATGTCGCAGCCGTCCCGACACTGGGCAGCCCCAACAGTTCCACGAACTACATCACCATAGTGAATGGAACCGGACAGGACGCACCGTTTGCTACGCTTGAATACACAGCAATCAACACCGCACAGCAACAGCTCACCATAAGCAGAGTCGTCGAGACAAACGCACAGAACGGATATGATTTCCCGACAGGATCAACCGCATTCAGACCATACTGCGCCGCAGACTGCAGCGACATCGCCGCAGAAATCGCCGCAAAAGTGGCGGGAGTACAGAACGGAAACGGAGACAGCCTCGTCTCAGGAGGCACAGCCACCATCCCGACCGCAACAAACAACACGCTCGGCATGGTAAAGATTGGGTCCGGCATAAACATAAACAACGGAGAAATCTCCGTCACAGGAAGCTCGACGCAGATATATGCTTTCACCATCGGAAGCGGGGCAAGCACCGACGCCATCACATACTCCGAAGCAGCAGCCAACCTTACCGAAGCGCAGCGCCGGGCCGTAGTAAGGTCACTCGCACATCACGCAATAGTAAACAACGGTCAAATCGTAAACTGGCTTTATAACGATAACCTCGGATATACAGCCACAGATTACACAGGAACCGTCAGCACCGGGAACGCAAGCGACCTCACAGGCGCCGCAGGAGACGTTATGCTGCTCTACGAACCAATCTGGTGGACAGTTAGCCATGTGAACGACGGAAACACCACAATCCGCTTCTCTACGTACAAGTTCAGTCCGGACGCAGTGACCGCACATCAGTATGGAACCACAATATGCAGCTGGCTCGGCCTCGGTGTTTTTGAAGGGATAATCTCAAGCAGCGCCCTGCGTTCAATGAACTCATCAGCGAAACCAACCGCCAGCATCACCAACGACGCAGCATATACTGCCGCAGTATATGGAAGGACAAACGGACACTATAACCAGATGCTCCCGATGACCTGGACGCTCTACGCAATCCTGCTTTTATTCGAAGGAGGAGACAGAAACACCCAGGCAAAGTGGGGTGCAGGATATACAAAGAGCACAAACACCGCAAGCACCAACGTCAACTCCGACTGGTCCGCAGCAGCACCCTGGTGCCATGCGACACCGTACACCGACGGAGTCCACGGAGTCACCGCAGGAGGCATCCAAAATATGTGGGGCAACGTCTGGATATTTTTAGGAGAGTTCTGGAAAGGAACCAACAACGTCGCACACTTCACCATCACCGGAGGAAGCGACCACGCCATGATTTCAACATCCCCGGCATACAGCGGAAGCTGCCAGATGACAGGGGTTAGCGCCGCATACATCAAAGACATAATCGGAAGCGACACAGTCCCGTTCTTACCCAGAACAACAGGAGCAGCCGAAACAACATACTGGGCAGACTACTGTTACTCCAACACGACACAGTCAAACTGCGGTATCGTCGGCGGCTACTGGAATTATGCCGCGCTTGCGGGCTTGTTCCTTGTGCATGTGTATTACGCGCTCGACCATTCCAATGCGGATCTCGGCGCGCGCCTCCAGATATTGATCGAATAACAGACACCCCTTTTTTACGGGGGGCATTTTGATATTCAAGCAGTATCGTCGGCGGCTACTGGAATTATGCCGCGGGTGCGGGCTTGTTCAATGTGAATGTGAATAACACGCTCAGCAATTCCAATACGAATATCGGCGCGCGCCAGCAAAGGATCTAAAAATCAAAATGCGCAAATGCCCCCCTGCCCCTTGGCAAAAATACGACCAAAAAAAACAGGGAGCAACCAAAGCTCCCCAATCCTTTGGAGAATTATGGACGACAAAACAGAACTATATAAACAGGTAATCACGACCGACAACGTCGCGAATTACGGCACAGCTTTTATGGCGCACGTAAACGCAAAACGAGGCAAAAGAAGTTACACACAAGTGCAGGAGTTCGAAGAAAACCTGCGAGACAACCTGCACGAACTCATCGACGAAATACAGGCCGGAACTTACCGGACAGGAGATTACATCGTCGAGACCATAAACGATGGAAAGAAACCCCGAATAATAGCAAAGGTGCCGTATAAAGATAGAGTAGTTCAATGGATGCTCGCGATTTGGTACCAACCCTATTACCTCGAGCTTTTGTCCGACAACACACACGCAGCCATCCCCGGGAGAGGAATTCACTCCGCGCTCCGACAGGCAGAAGACTACATCCGCAAGGACGGAAACACCTGGGTGCTCAAACTCGACATAAGAAAATACTTCCCCCACATACACAGAGCGACCCTGCTCGAAATGATAAGGGAGGATATAGAGGACGATAATCTTTTTGAAGTAATCAAGAATATAATCCTCGACGCCCCGGACAGCATAGTCGACGACGAAGGAACCGCAGCGCAAGACGGCATCCCGATAAGTAATTACTGGAGCCAGTTTATGGCCAACCGCTATATGGTCGAGTTCACACGCTGGATGGAGACCAACGGTTACACGTTCTGCCAGTACATGGACGACATAGTCGTTTTTTCCAAAGATAAAGAACAGCTCAGGCGCGCTAAATTTGAGATAGAGTGGTATATGGAACGGAATTTATCTTTGTCACTAAAGGCAAACTGGCAAATATTCAGACCCGCAGACCGCGGTCTGGATTTCGTAGGATATCGGATATTCCCGGACAAAACAATCATAAGGAAAGACATTTACCTCAAGATGACCCGCTCACTCCGGGCAATAGCCAAGAAGATATCGGCAGAAAAGACAAAGGAGCTCACAGAGTCGCAGCGCTGCACCGTAATGTCGTATCTGGGCTGGGTTTGCCATTGTACATCGGAAACAAGGCGATTTATATATTTTAAGTACTTCGCCCCGATATTAAGCCAAACACACACACCACTTTCACACAAGTTAACAGAGTACTTCAAATGAAGCAATACATGAATGTATCATACGGAGGATGCGAACCCGCATCCATCGAATATGCCACCGACGCGACAATCGTCAACACCGGCATATATTCAAGAACAGAACAGGACGAACACGGAGAAGAACAAACCATCTGGTATGTTACGACCCAGTACATTTACTCCCCGCAGGAATACGAACAAATCTATGCCGCAGCGCTCAAACAGGCGCAGGCAGACACAGACGACCTTCTCATCGACTTAGACAGCAGACTCAGTGAACTGGAGGGAGCATAATGGCAACACTCTGGGGCAAGAAATACGCAGCAAAGGTCCATGACGGCACGCTTGCATGGCCGGAGGAAGTCCCCGAAAAAAGACGCTGGGAAACATATAATGCATACGTCGAACTGGGATATAAACCAGATATTGAACCGCCAGAGGAATAAACCCCCCATTTTTTAAGGAGGAACATACGTGCTTTATTCACTAAACAAAAGCCAGCTGAACCGGACAAATGCCCCGCAGCAGGGACTTATCATCACAGAACCTGAGCTGACAGACCTTCTGATAAATACAGACTACGAATTCTCCGCAGAAGGAGCTGCAGAAGGACAGACTTATACATGGACTATTGGCGGTCAGACATACACTGGACAGACCGTCACCGTTCGAACACCGACAACTCCGGGAACGCTCGCGGTTTCAGTAACAGATGGGCAGACAACCGCTGAGAAAGAATATTCTGTCCACCAGCCTGGAACCATAACTGCCGTCACACTGGATGCCAGCCACGGAGAAGACGGAGCGGTCACCAGAACCATCTCCGCGACGATTTCTGCGACATACCAATACATCGCACAATGGAAGCAGAGCAACGACGCTGGGCAAACCTGGCAGACCGTAGGAGCCACAACAAACACTGCAACCTGGACAGGACAGGTTACCATTTCAACCGCATCAACGCTCTTCAAAGTATCCATAATCGGCGCAGGGATAACAGTCGACGCAGCCACTCATGCTGAGTATTTGGCAGACCCGAAGTTCATCACGCAGCCGACAGTGACCCCGCAATCCGTGACGCTCGGAAACTCCATAAACTGCTCAGTCGCAGCCGCCAAATATACCCAAAGTTATTCATGGAAAGTCAAAGCGAATGAAGGAGACTGGGTCGAGTTTTCAACAAACCTGACCGCAACATACACTCCCCAGACCGCAGGAACGTATCTGTTCAAGGTTGTGCTGACCGGAGCTCAAGGGACAACCCCTGCAGAAAGTAACATCACGACCACCACCGCAGGAGCTGCGCCGAGCATAACAATCACTGCACCGACAGAGGCAGAGTTCTCCGAAGGTTCAACAATCACGTTTGCATGCAGCACGACCGGCGCAGAAGGAGCAACAGTCTCCTGGAACTTCGGAGACGGAACAACCGGGACAGGTACCACAATCGCCCATACATACGCAGCTGGAGTGAGCGGGAGAAAGACCATCACCGCCACGGTCTCAAACTCGTATGGAACCGCAAGCGACACGAAAGACATCGCACTCACCTCACCCTCATGGGTTTGGATAACAGAATCCGGGACGCAGTATTCACTCAGCGACAGAACCAGGTTTATTGTTTTAGAAGACGGAATCGACGGCTTCTCAAACAGCACGACAGAGCTCACGCTGAACGCAAACCCATCCGGCAGAGGAGAGACAATCACAAACGCAACGGTCAAGGCCAGGGACTGTGGCTTCGACATACTGATAATAGGAGCCAACAGAGAGGACATCATGCAGAAACGCCGCCTGCTTTTGGATATTTTCAATGCACCGGGAACGCTGCAAATCAAGCAGGGAGGGCAGACATATTTCCTGCACTGCCGGACCGCAAGAGGATATCCTGCCATAAGAGACGGCACAAGACCTGACAACCATGCACGCGCCAAGGTCGCATCCGTTCGGTTCACCGCTGCAGACCCGTATTTTTATGGGCCTGAAGTGTCAGCCACCGCAGGAACCATCCAGGTCGAAGGAGATGCGCCAGCACCCTGCACAATAGTGACCAGCAGCACGACTGCGAGCTGCACGGCTGGAGGAGTAACGAAGAGCATCACCTCGACAGAGACCGGAATCACCGTCGCGGTTTCTGACACAGATATCACCGCAACAAAGAACGGAGCCAACAAGATACCGACTTTCACATATAGCAGCAAGTTCTGGATGCTGGAGCCTGGAACCAACACGGTCGCAGGAGTAAGCTCGGTCACGTACAAACCCAGATGGAGCTCTATATGACCCTGACAATCACCTCCCCTTATACGGACAACGGTTATAAAACACAATACCCACACAGCCCGAAATTCCTGGTCGACTATTCAAACGTGATAACAACAGATATTTATAAGGTAAGGATTGTCCGCATAAATAGTGATTTCACGGAGACCATCATCACAACGGTCAGCTTTAACCCGGACAGCACGAACCACCAGACGATAGACTCAGGGATATGGATAACCACCGGGTCGACGATATACAACGGGGACGCATACAGATATATTGTGCGGTACTTAGATTATGACTACCAAATAATATCAGCAGAGACCGCTGACTGGTTCGAGGTAAGGGGGAAAGCCGGAGCGACCACAAACGACCCAGTCACGGCATACACGCCAGAAGCAACATACATGATGCTGAACGAACACACGATTCAGGTGACCGTCAGCGAGAACCACACCAGCAGCAGCCCTGGGACGTTCCTGGAAAGCATGGACGGAACCCCGCAGATCGTGCTGCAGTATTCCTATTCAGGAAAGGCACAATCAAGCAGTGGGATCATCGACAAACAGAGCTCATCCTATATCGAAATACGCCAGGCAACCTCCGAGACAATAGGGCAGATGCACAGAACCTGGGTCCTTGTTTTCAAACAGGCCGGGACATACACCCTCACCCCGCGTGCGACATACTGTACCAGCGCCACCCAATCTGATATATACACCAGCACCAGAACTGGGTCGTTACTTCAGATAAAGGTATATGGGCCATCGAAGCCACTCCTCAAGATAGACCACGTCACCGCAGCGGATGGAACTCACACCACTGGAGACACGACAAACTCAGGGGCCGCACCATTCCAGGTTCAGTTTATAGACAAATCGCTGGACAGCACCATCGGGGATCCATACCAGATCCCGCAACAGAACATCGTCGTCGAATTCGGAGACCCGGACTCAAAAACGAACATCCTGCAAATAAACAACCCAGGGGCAACAGCAATCACCATCCCGACCTCAAGTCTACTGCATTCATACCCTGATTACAGGAGCAGGGGTTGCAGCATCACGGTCACGGATAAGAACGGAGGAATCACCTCCGGCCGCGTAATATTTGCACCGGACGCAACGCCAAGGGTTATCTCCGGAAGCCCGCCAAAACTGAACAACACCCCGCCCGGGACCACCGTCAGACCAGGAGAGCAACCCGCGCTGGTGACAGGTCAGGCCTGGGTCGCAGGAGACCCGGAGCCGACCGTGACATGGAAATATACCCTCGGGTCAAGCTCGTATTATACGGGAGAAAAGGAAGGAACCACGGCAGAGTTGTCCCTTTTAGCATCCGGATCATACACCATAACATGTGAGATCAAAAACAACGCAGGCACCATTATAAACACATACTCATGGGCCGTAGTAGTCGACGCAGCCGCAACCAGGGCAGACACCCCGATCACCGGAATAAATGATTTTGAAGTATGGATTTTCAACACCAACGGAGACAGGGTCGGCATCCTTGACCCAGCGACCCGCGCGGAGTATATAGACCGGTATGATCATGAAAAATACTGCGAATTTCAAATCCCGATAAATAGCCGGCACGCTCAATATTTGAGACGCGGAGCGCTCCTGGCTTTTGGATACCAGGGAAAGGCCCGGCTGATGATAGTAAACGAATACATCGAAGACACCGACGGAGGCACCCTGACAATCGGAGCCGTCGACGCGGCCGGATCCCTATTCGAAGGCAGAGTCGCAATAATAGCCACCAGTAACAGCTCGGATGCCGGATATGATACCCAGAAATGCAGCGGAGAGGCCCTCATGCGCTACTATGCTCAGGCAAACTTGAAGGACCCAGGACAGGCCACGAATTACCGGGCCGCGCCAGGTTTCAAAGTAATCGGCACGAACCAGGACCGGCCGGTCGGAGCAGACCCGGTCGTCTATTCGGCACGGTTTGAGACCACGGCAGAAATAATGGACGACCTCTGCAGCGCCAGCGGACTCGGCTGGGACATAACCATGCAGACCCCCGCAGCAGGAGAACCGAAGCTCGTCGTCGGCTGGAAAGTAATCCAGGGAGTGGACCGGACCATCGGAAACACCGCAGGAAACAGACCGGTTTATTTCACGGAAGACAACTGCACCGCGAAGGTCGGGCCATACTCGGAGTATTTAGGGCCAACGGTTGCAATCACCGCAGGAGAAGGAGCAGGAAGCTCGCGGGAATACTTGCGCTTTGGAGCGCCGACGGTTTCCGGGTTTGCCAGACGGGAGATCTTCGTCGATGCCAGCGATTGCAACGGAAGCACGGAGATGGAGCAGAAAGCCTTGTCTGAAATAGAAAGCGAAAAGGAACAGAGCATCACAATCGAGCCAACAGGGCGGCTTTATTCCTTTGGCACGGATTACACCACCGGAGACTTTGTCACGGTAAAAACAAAGAGCGGCCTGGACGTAAATCTGCAAATAAACCAAGCAACGGCCACGAAGGACAGCAGCGGAATCCACATCACACTGCAGCTTGGCACGGACCGCAGGAACCAGCAGACCCTCATGCGGAGGATCAGACTGGCCAACACATACGCCAAGAAATAACCTGCAGACGGAGAGGGAAACCACTCCGATTTTTTAAAACAGAAAGTGGGAGAGACGGGAGTCGAACCCGCGAACAACTAATGACATGGCCCTGAACCATGCGCCTTTAACCTCTCGGCAACCCTCCCAAATATCGCCAATTTGACCGTATTTTTACCAAATATCACGCCGTATGGAGTGTTTATACCCTGAAGCTAGCGCCGTTGGCCAGGCTTGGCTACCTTCGCATTAAAAATGCTCTTTACTATATGCTCTTAAGCAATATAAAGTAAACGAATTTTACTCCGTACTGAAAAATGAGGTAAGGGGAAAAACTGCTTATTCAGCGTTTTCCTCGTTCCATTTCTTCATTTCGCGCTCACGCAGTTCGCCGCGCTTGATTTTTCCGGAGAAGGATTTCGGAAGCTCCGTCACGAACTCAATCAGACGCGGATACTTGTACGGTGCGGTCGTATTCTTCACAAAATCCTGAATCTCTTTTACAAGTCTGTCTGAAGGCTTGTAACCATCATGCAGAACAATAAATGCCTTGATTACGACACCGCGGATGGAATCAGGGCTTCCGACAACGGCAGACTCTTTTACCGCCGGGTGCTCAAGAAGGGTGGACTCCACTTCAAACGGAGAGATACGGTATCCCGATGACTTGATTACATCATCATTTCTGCCGACAAACCAGAAGTAACCATCCTCATCAATCCGTGCCTTATCACCGGTATAATACCAGCCGTTCTGGAACTGTTCGGCATTTTCTTCGGGATTATCAAGATATTCACGGATTAATCCTGCCGGTCTCGGATTAAGGGAGATTGCAATACGGCCGATTTCTCCTTTCGGCACTTCCTTTCCATCATCATCATGGAGTTGAATGTGCCAGCCGGGTACCGGTTTTCCCATAGAACCCTGTTTGATTTCCATGCCCGGAAGGGTTGCAATGCAGCAGCAGGTCTCAGTCTGACCATATCCTTCACGGATGGTAATTCCGGTACCCTCGCGCCAGATTCTGATAACCTCCGGATTCAGCGGCTCGCCTGCACTGGTACAGGTGCGAAGCTCGTTAAATGAGAATTTCTTGATATCCGCGATAATGAGCATTCTGTAAATGGTCGGCGGCGCACAGAACGAAGTAATTCCGTATTTTTCAATGAGCGGCAGAAGCTCTGTTGCAAGGAATTTCCTCCGGTAATCGTAAACAAATATACATGCGCCGCAAATCCACTGACCGAAAATCTTTCCCCATCCGCATTTTGCCCAACCGGTGTCGGAGACGGTGAAGTGAACGTCGTGTTCGGTTAAGTCGTGCCAGAATTTTGCTGTAACCGTCTGACCAAGCGGATGTGCATAATCATGCAGCACCATTTTCGGATTCTTGGTGGTTCCCGAGGTGAAATAAATGAGCATCGGGTCAGTGGAAAGAACACGGCGGCCCGCAGTGCTGACGAGTTTTGTTGAAACCGGTGCCGGATAGAGCAGTTCATGCTGGTATCCTATCCAGGGTGCCTTTAATGGTTCGTGCGGATTGTCGTCAACAATCATGCGCATTTGTAAATGCGGGCAGTTTGATGCGACCTCGTCAACTTTGTCCATATTTTCCGAGTCGGTAATAACCATCTTAAAGCCGCCGACTTTCATGCGGTAGGCAATATCTTTGACGGTAAGCATGTGGGGTGCAGGGCTATAGACTGCACCGAGTTTCATGATGCCGAGAACTAATATCCACCATTCCGGAACGCGGGGAAGCATGAGTAAAACGCGGTCTCCTTTCTGGATACCGAATTTCATCAGAATATTTGCCGCTTCATTGGAATGAATCATCATGTCCCAGAAGGTGAATTTCTTTTCTTCACCTGCCTGGTTTGTCCAGATCATTGCAAGGTGATTGCGATCCTGTTTGGCCCGGGCGTCAATCACATCAAATGCAAAGTTGTAATGTTTCGGCACATCTATATGAAACGATTTGTATGTTTCATCATAGTTGCCGATGTTTCCTGTAGGTTCTGCCATTTTCAATACTATATACTATATTAGAATTGAAAGATTATAAAGGGATTATATGAATCCTGTCAGTGAATTGGTTTTTTTCCGGTCAAAAAAAGAGGGTTAGAAGGGGATTACGCCAAGGTGGCGGAGAATGGTAATTACGTTGAAAATGGTAATTACTGCTGCGACAATATCAAAAACCGTTACACCTTTTGAAAGGAGTTTTCTGCCTGATGCTTTGAATGATATCACAATTCCGCAAGCAAGAAGAACAACAGTAATTACAAGAAGAATAACCGGTACTGCAGCTATACTCACAATATCGCCTGCTCTCATCATGTTTTCAACAACAAGCGTCACAAATGACATAACCAGGGCTGCAATGTCTATAATAATGAGACGACGTGCAATCCTTTTCTTTTCATCGGTATCAGCCTGCGGATTTGTTTCAGTTTCCAATGACATGATATGGTATAATGATGTATTATGACATAAGGTTTCTTAAAAAAGTTAAAGCCGGATAACTCCGGTAAATACAGTCTCTGCTGGGCCGGTCATTAACGGGCTGTCTTTTACAGTGATGTCAAGCGGGCCGCCGACGGTTTTTACATGCACAACATCACCGGTGACTTTGCCGCATTTTACTGCAACAAAGGCACTTGCAGTAGAACCTGTACCGCAGGAGAGTGTCTCACCTTCAACGCCACGCTCAAACGTGCGCACGGAAATCGAATCCGCGCCGGTAACCTGAACGAAATTCACATTGGTCCCTTCCGGATAGTATTTTGCGCTTCTGATTTCGGGCGCCTCTTTCATGATATCGATTGCATCCACATCATCGACAAAAATTACCGCATGAGGCACGCCTGTGTTGCAGGAAAAAACCTGATAACCGTTGATTTTTTCGGGATTTCCCGGCTTTGCCTCGCCCATATCAATTGTTGCCATGAAGTCTCCGTCATTATCGTATCCGCAGCGCACTTTTAAGATTCCTGCTTTGGTCTCGACAAGGAATGCTTTTGTCTCGGTGTATTTGTTGTCAAACGCATATTTTGCAAGACACCTAATGCCGTTTCCACACATCTCGGCCTCGCTTCCGTCCGGCTGCATAATCATCATCTTAACTGCCGCCGCAGTGCTTTTTCCGATAAAAAGCACGCCGTCTGCGCCGATTCCGAATTTCCGGTCACAGTAGAGTTTTGCAAACTCCCCTTTCATATCATCAGGGATGACAGGACCTTTCATTTCATCGATGAGGATGAAGTCATTGCCGTTTCCGTGCAGTTTTGTAAATGCTATTTCCATACTATATTATTAGTCGTGCATAGATTAAAGGACACGCAAATTATCTATTTCTGGAGAGCAAATAATAATCCCGTATTTCATGTATAAAACCAATCGTAATCTGATATTACTTACATCGATATTTGTCGTATCGCTGGTAATTGCCAATATTCTTGCCGCTAAAGTTGTTCAAATCGGATTTATTGAAATACCGGCAGCAATAATTCTTTACCCGATAACCTTTATCTGCACCGATGTTATAAGCGAAATCTGGGGGAAAAAAGATGCGCAGTTTGCCGTGCGGATTGGAATAATCATCCAGATATGCACTCTTATCTTTATTTACGCAGCAATATTGCTCCCCCCCGCCCCTTACATGGTCGATTTCCAGAAAGAATATGCCGATGTGTTAGGCTCAACCGCGCGCTTTGTTTCAGCATCCTTAATTGCAGCAGTCGTGTCACAGCATCTCGATATCTTCATCTTCCATAAAATCAAAGACCGGTTCCCGAAATACAAGTGGATGAGAAATAATACAACCATTATTTCCCAGCTTGTTGATACAACACTGTTCATAACGATTGCTTTCTTCGGTTCGGTGCCAAATATTCTTATCATGATAGCGTCGCAGTTCGTCATCAAAATGCTGATTGCTATTGCTGATACACCGCTTTTCTATTACCTGACGCGCCACGGTCAAAAAACCGGACCGGATGATTCACAAACGCCTGCAGAAAAGTAAAGAAAATAAAAAAAAATATTTTTAGAGATATTCCTGGTTGTTCATATACGGACGCAGAACCTTCGGGATTTCCACGCGACCGTCTTCAAGCTGATAGTTTTCCAGAATGCAGCGAAGCGCACGCGATGTAGCAACCGCAGTGCTGTTTAAGGTGTGCAGCCACTGTTTTGATTCAAAGTCATGCGCATCGCGGACTCTGATGTTTAATCTGCATGCCTGATAGGCAGTGCAGTTGGAACAGGAAACAACCTCACGGTATTCCTGGTCTCTTGGCATCCAGGCCTCGATATCGTATTTCTTTGCAGCAACCGTTCCGATATCACCGGTGCAGATATTTACAACATGATACGGCAGACCGAGTTTGGTGAAGATTTCCTCTGCATTTGCAAGAAGTTCTTCATGGAATTTCCAGGAATCCTGGGGCATGCAGTAGATGAACTGCTCAATCTTGGTGAACTGGTGGACACGGAAGAGTCCGCGTGAGTCAAGACCATGTGCACCGATTTCGCGGCGGAAACAGGGGGAAATACCGACCATTTTCAGCGGCAGGTCTTTTTCCTCAAAGATTTCATCCTGATACATTGCTGCCATCGGATGCTCTGCGGTTGCGATAAGGTACTCATCATCATCGGAAATCTTGTACATAACCTTCTCAAAGTCTGCAAGGTCAGTAACCTCCTCGTAGGATTTGCGGTTAATCATGTACGGCGGAATAATTGGTGTGTAGCCTTTTGCAATAATAGTGTCAAGTGCAAAGCGCTGAAGAGCTAAATCCAGCATGGCAAGGTTTCCTTTGAGGAAATAGAAACCGGAACCGGAGATTTTGGTTGCGCGTTCGAAGTCAGCCCAGCCGTGTTCTGCTGCAAGTTCCCCGTGGTTTTTGAGCTCATATGAGCGTTTTACCGGCTCGCCAACGGTTTTTACAATCACATTTTCCGTATCGTCTTTTCCATACGGAACAGATTCGTGCAGGATATTCGGAAGACGCATCAGGTAGTATTTGATGGTCTTTGATGCTTCTTCCATCTGTTCATCATTTGCCTTAATCTGAGCCGGAAGAGCCTTTGCCTCGGCAAAAAGCGGAGCACAGTCTTTACCTTCCTTTTTCCAGGCATTAATGTCTTTTGCAATCTGGTTTCTGCGTGCGCGCAGTTCGTTATTTTTACCCTCAAGTTCGCGTTTGAGTCTGTCCTGCTCAAGAACAGTGTCAACCCATGCGAGTTTTTCTGTGTCGTGACGTTTTTCCAGGTCGGCACGAACAATTTCAGGAGTTGCCCTGACCATTTTTATATCGAGCATAGTTGTCTATACTATTTAGCGCTTGTAAGTGATAAAGGTAAAGACTGTATTGCACCCCTGCATAAAAGACATAGAGATTTCAAGAACCCTCATGCACAATTTTTTTAATAGTCACGGATATACATAAATAACAGGTTATGTCAGTACCCGCTCTTTCAAACCCGGTAAAAAATACAATGACAGCAGCAACAATATGTGCCGTACTTGCCGCAGTCTGCAACGGTCTTGAAACCCCGCTGAAAAAACTCTTCATGGATGAAGTCGACACCTTCATGATAATCACCTTCATATTCCTCGGCACTGCATTAGGAATGGTAATTATTTCGCTGTTTTGCCGAAAAACACCCCTCATCGATAAAACCCGCCATATCAGAAAAAGCGATACACCCATGCTTCTTGCAATTATTGCAATCACCTTCGCTGCAAATATCTTCTTATGTCTTGCCCTTAAGGAGATTTCGCCCTCAACTGTTTCGGTGCTGATGAGTCTTGAAATGGTGGCAACTGTCCTTATTTCCATTCCTGTTTTCAAGGAAAAAGTCTCCAAACGGCTCTGGATAGGTATCGTCTTTATCTTCCTTGGAAGTATTGCCCTTTCCTTTTCCGATGCATCTTCATTTGCACTCAATTTCGGTGCGGTACTTGCACTGCTTGCAGCAGTTATGTACGGTATCAGAGCAAACTGCATGAAAAAAGTATCCGGGCGCAACCCGACCGAAGTTACAATCGTCAGGGGTGCCGGAGTTGTCCTTTGCGCGCTTCCAGTCGGAATTCTGCTTGGTGAGTCGATTCCGTCCCTGACAACCGCTCTTTTGCTCATGCTTACAGGTCTGATTACCAGCGGATGCGTCATGCTTTTTACTCTGTATGCCCAGCGTCAGCTGGGAGCGGCAAAAACAGGAGCAATCTACGGAATTTATCCGCTTGTCGGAGCGATTGCATCGTTTATAATCTTCAGCGAAACACCGACAGTAGCATTCTTTGCAGCCCTTATCCTGATACTGCCAGGTCTGTTCTTCGCCTCAACAACCGACCCGCGCGACAATGAACAGATTGAGTCCATGACACCGGATTATACTCAGTCCCCCTTCTTTTCAATGCTTTCGGATAAAGTCATGTCTCTTGCGCGTAATTATGTCACCGCCCTTTGTCTGCTTTTGCTTGCAGTCCCCCTTGTTATTCTGCTGTTTACCTATTTTGACGACACGGTTTCTTATACGCTGCTTTCGTTTGCCAGATTTGAACTGTCCATGCTGCCGCTTCTCCTTCCAAGCGTGTTTCTTATGCTATGCAGCATCATTTTGCTGATTATGCGCAGACGGGCACTTTTCGGAGCATTCTTCCTCGTCTGTTCCTGTATCGGACTCATTTCTGCCATATTCTATGATACTGTATACATAATGGTTGTTTCCGCAACAGCCCTGTTCCTGTTTGCACTGCTGAGTCTACTTTCCGGGGAAAAATCAAAATATCTCATAGCTCTTCTCTCAGCACTCATTGGTCTGATTACTATTCTCATTCCGTTTAAGTCCTCTGAAGCCGTAAACGGATGTCTTATCACCGTACTTTGTGTTGTTTCTTTCCTTCTTGGTTATCTTGCTCTGGTCTCTGTTTCCGAACGTCAGGCGCTACCCCTGAAAAAGTATATCACTGCAGATGGAAAATATGATTTCATCCGCTATGTTCCACCTGCTGCCTATCTCTTTGCATCGATAGCTTTTGCCATAAATTTATGTTCAAAATTCATGGAAATGGGTGCAGCAGACAGTATTGAAATACTGACGGCAGAACTAATCCTTGGAATTATGCTTGCTTTGCTCGGGGTGCTTATGCTTCTTATCGGCAAAATGCGACTGAACGGAGTGGTATTTATCGGTATGGCATTCGGATTACTCATGAATCTGAGTTATGCAGAAACAGTTCCGTTTATTGTACCGCTGATTTTCTTTGTCCTCGGGTTGTTTGTAGTAACACACCGGTCCCAGAGACTTCTCATGTCAATATTGTTTATCGATTGCGGATTTGTGGTGCTGCTGAAGAATATGAGTTATGAGTTTCCGAATGTATCGATAGTGCTTACTATCCTGCTTGCATTGTGCATTTGTATTTCCTTGTATCTTTCCTTTGCCATAGTCTCGGAAAAGCCGAATTTGCCGCTGTTTTAATCACTTTTTTTATAATATTTTTGTGCCGAAAACAGGGTTGTTCTGGAAAACTGAATAATCGCTTTCGTGTTGGAAGTGACGTCAAATTACTACTAAACAGTATACGTGCATCCTGAGGTATTTGAGCACCTGCAACGAAGAGGGAAATCCTGGCAAAAAAAAACCACATACCAACCCAAAAGTGGTGTTGCACACACACAATTTCCATTGTAATGTAAACTTTATTCTGCTCCACATAAAAATGAGTGAGTAATACAAACCGGACAAAACACCAGCCAAAAATTTTCAAAAAAATCAGGGAGGAAAAGAGAAGTTAGTTATCTTTAGCCCGGTACTGGTGAACAGTGCCCGCCGCTTCAAGCCTGCCGTCCGGATTTATCCGCGACACCGCCCCATGACCGCAGGCGATTAACAACCGGCGACCGTCCTTATTTAATGCCGCCTCCATCTCAAGCGCAAGACGCGTCAGTTCACGCCGTTCAATACGAGCGATGTCGCTGTTTACATTAACCGAACCAATCATAGAATCCGCAACCGAACAGTAATCCGCACGCGCTTTGGAAAGACTTGCAAAGTTGAACAGCGCATCACTGGTGAAAAGCAGCCCAAGCTTTTCTTCATAAAGAAAAATCTGCCCCGCGATATGACCGCCGAGACTTTCCCAGATTTCAAAATGCATACCGGCAAAATCAAGCGTGTCAATCACGGAAAAGAGCCCGCGTTTTGCAATTTCTTTCGTACGGCAAAGCCGTACTGTATCAGGCACATACATCCGGGAAAAAGTATTGATTGCAGTTGTATATGCTTTTTCAAGAAGCTCAAGCGAATTTTCTGAATGATAATTGCGCGTACCCGAATCAAGAAGAGCGCGGGTAACAGGATGCATTACTGGTGCAACCGGGAAATAACCCGAAGCACCGCAGTGGTCCGCATCGCCGTGTGTGCACACAACAACCTTCACATCAGAAAAATCCAAAAGACCGAGAGCAGAAATCATTTTTTCACAGTCTTTATAGTAATATCCGTAACCGGTATCAAGGACCATTTTACCTTCCGGCGTGACAAAAAGATACAGATTTCCACCGCCCGGCAACTCAAAGGAAAATAAGCGGATTCCCTCGGAAATGCTAAATTCCCGCCAGTCCGAAGTGAAATTTTCACCGGAAGTATCACGAAGATAGGTGCCGATTGTCTCGACAAGTTCAAGATAGCGTACGGCCCCAAGTCCTTCGCGGTCGCGAATCTGTGCCGACCCCTCACCTTCTTTCATATAGGTATCAAGTTCTTCTCTGGAAAGCGGCGCAGTAAAATCCGCTATTTTTTCCATGAACTCAGGCGTAAAATATTTCAGTGCCATTGTTACCTAAGTTATTTGGCGTAAAACAATATACAGATTTCTTATAGCAGAAGCTTCGCAATATCTGCCGGAGTCTCTGCAACAAGAGTTTTTGCAGGCACCGGACCCGGCACCGTCTCAAAAAAGTTGCGATCCCCGTATTTTGCATACACCGGTGTCATACCAAGCGCAGCAGCAGGAGCAATATCGCGGCGAAGCGAATCACCCACAAAAGCCGCTTCATATGGCATAACCCCTGCCCGAAACAGAGCTTCTTCGAACGGAGCCGAATACGGCTTTTTGTAACCCACCTGGTCATAACAGACACATAAATTAAAATACGGTTTAAGCCCGCATTTTTCCAGCCGCATTTCCGTATCAAAAGACAAAGCATCAGTGACAACCCCAAGAATATACCCCTTATCATTTAATGCCGTTAATGCCTCAGGAATACCCTCATAAGGCTTCAGATCCTTTGTTTTTGCCTCATTGAACAATTCAACCGCACGGAAATACATCTCAACCGTGAAACAGTTGTGCGCAATCATAAAATCCTGGAGATTGGTATTGTCCTCGAAATGATATTTCCACCGGAGATAATAACCGAGAAGTTCTTCTGACGTTCCGCATCCAAGAAATGCCACCGCAGCATCACAGGCCCTCAGCATCGCTCCGACAAAATCAAAAAGCGTATTGTCCATATCAAAAAGGACAGCACGAAACGGATGAGTTAGCAGCGTCTGCATTTGACAATAATATTAGACGGGGGAAATATTATGGATGTTGATTGAAACCTCTGGAAAAATATAAAAGCACCAAACGACTACTAAATACTCATGGTCGATATATTTGCGTGGAGACCAACAGAACTGGAAAAAGTCTACCTGGTATCCCGCCTCGTTTACAATAAAGAAATAGATGCAGAAAAAGCTGCACTAAAACTCGCCGACATAATAGGAAATCCGGCACACAAAAATATGGTCTATTTTTCCATGTACTTTCACATGCGCTCCGGAAGAATCTTCAGAGAATCCGGCGGAGACGAAATGATTCTGTATTTTCTGAACCGGATTGCAGAAGACAACGGACCGGAAGGTCTTGCAACAGCACTCAAAGCAGTCTACGGCTATTCAGGATTCAAGGAATCCGTCGGTTGCTATATGGATGATTTAAACCGCGGCTGCGAAGAACTCGAACGCAAATTCGGGCTCAAGGCATAACTCAGAAGAGAAGATAAATAGATACCGGGAAAAATATCAGATACACAATCCCGCCTGCTAAAAACAGCCATTCATATCCGGAAAGAGGCTTTTTTTCCACAAACATCCCGGATTCATCGCCATAGCCCCTGCAGCACATCGCAAGATAAGTGCGCTCCCCCTGGTCAAGCGCACGCACAAAAAGCGTACCCGCCGCATTGCCGATTGTCGTCAGCCGGTAAGAAAGCGGCAGGCCGCGGCCCGCATGATAAAAACAGCGCGCAGAAAAAGCGGACTGCATTTTCATAAAAATCCGGGCAAAGACAAAAATATAGCGGATAGTAAGCGTCATTGCTGTGGTAAAAATACGCGGCACGTACATCCGGGACGCACCAATGACAAGGTCCTGCATTGTAGTTGTTGCCGAGAGCAGAATGATAAACGAAAGCGAAATAATGAATTTCAAAAAGAGCGAAACCCCGAACACAATCGATTCAAGATAAACATGTACCGGACCTATGCTGAAAAGCACATGATAAACGGTAAAATACGGATTTGTAAAGAACGGCTGAAGAATGATAAAAAACAGCGCCAGAGGCAGAATTACCACCATCCGCACCAGATAATAACGCAGTGATGCACCTGACATGACATAAAGCGCAATAAAGAGCAGAAATATGACCGCAAATGCAAAAATCTGCTTCCATGGAACAATACCCGCATCACTGCCGGTAAAAGGAAGCAGAACCGTTGCAAGAAGTCCCGCAAGGCATAAAACAAGCTTTACCCGTGCATCCAGCGCATGAACCGTGCTTTTTTTGTAAGCCTCGCGTTCGATATCAAAGAGTTCGTCAATTAAAGTCATTCGCTTTCGTGATAATGCGGGTGACGGTGGAAATGGGAATGCGTGTGCACTTCACCCTGTTCTTCATGATGTTTGTACGGTTCTTTACCGAATGCGCGAAGAACCGCGTCTTCACCTTCCTGATACGTGTAGGCATCCTCAACGTTTACCCCGGCGTTCTGCAGCGAGTGAATCAGACGCGGAATTGCCGGAAGTTCAAGATGGGCGCGTTCAAGCACATCTTCCTGCGCAAAAATCTCTGCCGGCGTTCCGCAGGCGGTTATCTCGCCATGTTCCAAAATGTAGACTAAATCGGCGTTTTCCGGCACGAGCTCAACCTGGTGCGTTGCATAAATAATAGTGCAGCCAAGAGTTTCCGGCAACATGTTTAAGAACCGGAACAAATCAGACACACCCCGTGGGTCAAGCCCTGCGGTCGGCTCGTCCAAAATAATAACCTCAGGCTGCATGGCAAGAACCCCTGCTATTGCAACACGCTTTTTTTCGCCGCCGGACAAAAGATGCGGGGCACGGTCACGCAGTTCTTCAAGACCGAGCATGTGGATAACTTCATTCACACGCTCTTCGACCTCATCCTTTGAAAGCCCGAGGTTTGCCGGACCGAAAGCAATATCCTGCTCAACGGTCGATGAAAAAATCTGGTCGTCCGGATTCTGGAAAACAACACCGATTTTGCGGCGGACGGCGGGAATATTTTTCTTAGTTACAATCTCGCCGTTTATCAGAATTTCCCCCGATGTAGGGAGGAGAATGCCGTTAAAGTGACGAAACAGCGTACTTTTTCCGGCGCCGTTAGGACCGAGCACGGCAATTCTCTGCTTCGCATCCGCAATAAAATTAATATTATTCAGGGTTGTGGTTTTTGAGGTGCTGTAAGTATAACAGAGATTGCGTGTCTCAATCAAATGCATTAGTCTATGGTATGTGCGCATAAGACATAAACATTACAGAATTAGTATTACTGTAATTCCACCACATGTATTTTTTTCAAACTGCAATTCTACAAATATGAAATTCGTGATACTATAGTAACACGATTTTTATATTCGTAATACTTAAATGAGTTCAGATGCAATTATGTTTATGCACATCCCGGATTTTGTTTTCGGCTATTCGCCTGCCGGCATCGCAATAGGTGCAGTATTATGTATAGTTGCACTGATATTAGTGATATTAGCCGTGCGATGGGCGGCAAAAAATCTCACACAGTCAAAAGTAGTAATTTTAGCCGTACTTGCAGCAGGAATTTTTGCGCTGCAGGCATTTAATCTTCCAACCGGTTTTGGCGTGTCAGGACATCTGGTCGGCGGCGCGCTTGCAGCAATAGTTCTTGGTTCGCCGTTTGCAGCGGTTTTTATTCTCTCCATTGTTCTCATTATTCAGGCACTGATTTTCGGTGACGGCGGGGTTTTGGCTCTCGGAGCAAACATTATCAATATGGGCTTTATCGGAGGCTGTGTTGGTTTTTACTCCTTCGGTCTCTTCAAACGCAAACTTCCGGCAGGTTTATCCGCCGGTATCGCAGGCTGGCTTGCCTGTGTCTGCGCAGCAGCAGCATGTGCTGTTGAGATTGCGATACTGGGCGCAGTTCCGATTAACGTCGGTCTTCCTGCAATGCTTATTTACCATACCCTTATCGGAATTGTGGAAGGAATTATCACCTGCGTCATCGTCATGCTTATCTTCAAAGTGCGCCCGGAACTTGCCGGAAACTCGGAGGGAAAAGCGGTCTCTCTTGGAAAGATAGCCGCAGTCGGTCTTGCTGCAGCGCTTGTTATCGGCGGTTGCGCAGTCTTTTTTGCCTCGGCAAACCCTGACGGACTTGACAGCACGATTCTTATCAGTGAAGGAAACAAAGAACTCTTTAGTTCCGCAACCTCCGACGAGATTGCAGGGGAAGAAAAAGACCCGGTAAAATGGAACGCACCAATGCCGGATTATGCCCTTGGTGATTCAAACATCGGCGGTGTAATAGCGCTTGTAATAGGTATAATCGTTGTTCTCGGCCTGATTTTCGGCGCGGCGGTACTCGCACGCAGGTCGAAAGAAAAGAAAGAATAATTTTTTTCTCTTTTTTTATTTCCCGCCGAAGAAATCCAGCTGCCTCTGCCGTGCGCCGGAATGTACCTTAAATTCCGCGCTAATAAACCGCCGCAGGTCAAGTTCCAGCAGCACATTTTCCTCACGCGCGAAAACAACCATATCATTAAAACTTCCGGCGGCAAAACGATAGCCGAAAGGACGCACAAGCCGGTTAAAAACCTCACGCCCGAAGATTTTTTCATCCGGCACCTTTCCTGAAAACTCCTCAAAAAATATGGCCGCCTGCTCAAGCGGGTGATACCCGGCACGTACCCGCGCGTAAAATGCAGAAACCGCGGCCAGCAGGCTTTCTGCATCAGAATCAGAAAGCGTTTTGTCCTCATGCACATGGATTGCGGCATAGAGTTTCTTAAGACCGGCACAAGTCACCCGCTCTTTTTTCCGCAAAAGTACGGCATCCCGCAGATTTAACGCGCATGTTACCTCGGAAAGCGTTTTTCCCGCAGGAATTTTCCCGGACTCAAACATCTTCTTCAGTTCATCACAGGTAAAAGAAATCTCATCAAAATCCGCCACCTCATCAAAATATTCCCGCTGAACGATGAACTCGTCGGAAAACATCTGCAAAAGCCTGAACCGCTCAAGTTCATACAAATCCGCTTCATCCGCCTCGGAATCAGTACGCAGCTTTTCTGCGCGGTACATTGCCGCCTTGTCTATGCACTTCATCTCAAGGTCAAATCCGAACATTCCTGCGCACCGGAGAATTTCCGAACGGGACGGCACGGTTCCTTTTCTGATTAAATGCGAAGCGGAGAATTTCCTGCCGCCGGAACAAATTTCGCGGATAATATAGTAATTATTCAGCCCGTTCTGCAGACGTTTTTCTATCCGGTAGAGATTCTCCGGTTTCATAATAATTATATTAGTCGCAGGGGTTTATTTATTCATCCAGTAACGCATATATGTATATAGGAATATGAGTACAGAAAATAGTGAACAGGAAACGGACTATATTGTTCTTGACTGTCCGGTCTGCGGATGTGAAACGGACTTTGAAATCCTCAAAGAACCGCCGCAGGCGGTTGTGCGCTGCGCAGAATGCGGCCATATTATGCACATTGTCTTAAAAGAGCCGAAAATCTTCAATGTGAAAACAATCATCAGTTTCGGAACCGACTCGATTACCGCCTCGGTTGAACTTATGGAAGGCGAAAAAATCTCGGTCGGCGATTTCCTTGTAGCAGAAGCAGGCGAGGAATCTTACAATGTCGAGGTAACCTCGCTTGAAGAAAAGAATGCGCGCAGAATGTCTCTTCCGGTAGAAAAAATAGACACAATCTGGACGCGGCTTTCTGATACCGTGATAATCCGCGCATCACTAAACAAAGGAGCGGTTACTGTTCCGCTTTATGAACAGGTTGACGGGGAAACCGAATACACCGTGGACCACTTAACAACCATCGGCGGCAAAATGTTCCGCGTTACCCGCATCAAGCTCCGGAAAGGAAACGTCATCACGCGCAAGGACAAATCAGCAAAAGCGTATGAAATTAAACGTATTTACGGAGAGCGTTCCGTAAAATAAAAAAAAACTCTTTTTCTTTTTTTTCATAGACTCTTCGGCGTGTACTCGATTTCATCCTCGTCCACACCCGAAAGATAATACCATGAATCAATTATCTCGCAGACACCCGCTTCCACCGCGATGTCAACCGCAAGTGTATGCCAGCATTCGCGGTCATGCAGTGCCGCAGGACAACTGCAGATTCCGTCTTCAACACAGTATTCATCATGATTTCCCACCACAACAAAATAGTCCCGGTACCGCTTTACACTGTGCGCTGCGGCCGCATCAAATGCATCCGCACCGCGCTTGCCGTAGCGCTCAAAAAACGCCTCACGGACCTTCGGGGTTAACCCCCCCTCGGTCCTTAATACCTGAAACGGATAAATCATTGACTTTTTACAAAATTATGGTCGTCTGCGGGATATCATCGATATATTCCCAGCCCATGCGCACCGCAAGAGCACGCATACCAAGCACCTCAAGTGCACAATGCGTTGCTTCAATACAGGGCAGGGGCGCCTCAAGCGCAAGATTGTAGCGCAGTTCAGACGCCATAAACGCCTCGGCGCCCGCCTCCTTTGCCTCATCGATTAAATCGTAATCAAAGGCAGAACCGCCCGCAACGGCAATCCGTTTTACCTGCGAAACATCACCCCATGCACGCAGACCGCAGCCGAGAATTTTTGCAACATCTGAAAGACTTCCCCGCAGATTCCCCACCACACCGACCGATGAAGGCGTCGCATTAAGACGCACACAGTCAGATAAGCCAAGAACTTCGGCTAAAGCATCGTTAATCCCCCCTGCTGCATGGTCGAAATTCGTGTGCATAACATACAGATTGATGTTGTTCTGCAGCAGAGGGCGCAGAATCTCTGCGTTTCTGCCGACTACGCTATACATTGGATTCCAGAACGCCGGATGATGAACAACAAGAGCATCAGCCCCCAGATTCGCCGCCGCTTCCGTGACAGTGGGCGTCGCATCAAGGGCGCATGCGATTTTTTCAATCTCATCCGTACCCTCACAAATAAGACCGATGCGCCCGACCTTATCAAAATCCTCCGCCAGTTCCGGCGGCGCAATTTTTTCCATTTCCGCAATAAACTCTGACCGCTTCATTTTCAGTTGTATTTTTTAATGTGAATGGTTTCTTCTTCAGCTTCCTCATGGTGAACCGGCACAATCTCAGCCGCATTTACATAAATTGCCTGCTGATTGGCAATTGTACCGTAGACGCGGCCGATTGCCTCAACCTCTGCACCGAGACCGATTAACAGTTCAGGCAGCGCAAACCGCCTGACCGCAATACGACCGGTCGAATCCTCGATGATATACGTCGGCTTGTTCATCATAAGACCGGATATTTTCACCACCTTGCCGGACACAATTACCGGCATACCCCTCATTGCAGGCGTAATCTGCCGCGCACGTGCCGGCTTTGCAACCGCACGAAGCCCGGGCAGTTCGTTTCTGGTCTTCTTCTCGGACGAATATACCATATAAAGCGGCACACAGATAAGAACCGCTGCAAGCGGCAGACCGACTGCAATATACAAAATATTTTTCTCGGCACCAAACGACATAGCACAAACCGCTATGAAAAATACCACTACACCCAAAAGAAGAGGAGGAATGCGCAGGGTTATTCCTTTTATTTTCATTCCTTAATCATAGGACGAGAATACTAATCAAAGTAGCGGAAAGAAAAAAAACGGACCCCGGACAAATCCGCGGAGTAAATTCACCGGCAGTTTATAATCCCCTGAAAACCCCATCCAAATCCCTTATTACCCAGTACAACCCACTCTTAATAACAAAATGCACAAACCGGTAAAAATCCCCCCTCTTCTTTCAACCTCCATCCAGATGAGCCTATCATCCATAGACGGCATGCTTTTCAAAGACCGTGGACCTTGCCCGTACTGCGGGGGAAAACCAATAGGATATGACACCAAAGATAAAATCTTTGCCGAACTCCTGACATCAAACGGCAGACGCCAGATTGTGGTCTTCGTCAGACGGTTCCGCTGCCGCGACTGCGGCCGCCTGCTTTACGCAGACGAACCCTTTTACCCCGGCACCCGTACCGGATCGGTGATTATCGACCTTGCAAACAGTCTTTCAACCCAGTACTCCTATGCCCACACAGCAACCATTATGCATGCCATGGGAATTGGTATCGACCGCGGCTCAGTGAGAAATTTTGCAAACTCCCCTGTGCCGCTGCATAAAATGAACATTATGTACGGCATGCAAATGCCAAATACGTTTGTGACGCTGATAAGTAAACTCTTAATCCCGGGCATGGCACGGCCCCTTGATATCGTAGAATTCTGCGGATATCCCTCACGATACAAAGCGCCTGAAGATTTAGCCGGTACTGCAGCCGCATACAGAAACAGCCTGAAAGAATCGGTAGAAAAATAATTAAAAGAGCAGGACACATGTATCAATAGGAAAAAAAGCATGCCGCAAGATACTGAAAATACAAACAGTCAGGGATTTATTCCGTGCGACGGATGCGGGCAGTATTTCAAAGTGGAGGAACTGAAACGGTGCACCGACTGCGGAAAAGTATTCTGTCCGGACTGCAGAAGGCATCACGTATGCGATGAATCAGACGAAGCAGAGTGCTCCTGCTGCGGAAAAACCTTCAAAAAGGAGGTCCTGATGCGCTGCAAAGACTGTGGCGACATTTTATGTCCGTCCTGCCGGAAAAAACATGACTGTACCGGTGAAAAAGGCGAATCAAAGGGCTCGGTTCTGCCGATTGTGATAACAGTAATTGTCTGCATGCTTATTATTGTGTGCGTATGGATTTGCATTGCGGCAAATCTTTAATTTTTTTAAAAAAAGAGATTTCAGAGTTTTGTGACAATAGTCACAATATCCTTGTCAGCGACCTTGTGCTTCATACTGACCTTTGTCTCATCATGCTTTACCGAAGTCCCCCAGATTTTTGCATACCGGAACTGGTCAACGAAATCACGGTGCAGACGCTTGCAGATATCTTCGATGGTGGTACCTTTACGCATAATCAGCGGCTCTTCCATATCTGCTTCGCCTCCGTACGGCTTTAAGTAAATCCTGATGAAGCCGAGATGCTCATAGATTGCATCTTTCAGCTTGTCAATATTGTAGCCCGAATGTGCTGAAATCATAATCGGGTCCACACCGTACTTTTCGCGCATGTGTTCTTCTACCTCATGACGCTGCGCTTCGGTGATTAAATCCACCTTGTTTACGGCGATAAAGGCAGGAATATACATTCTGTTGCCCATTACAGCATCAATTATGTCATCCTGGTCCGCATCTTTGCCGCGGACAAGAACATCCGCATTCATAATCTTGCTTTCCGCAAGAATTGCCCGCACATCGTCGATTTTAATCTTGGACGCCCCGACCGTATTTAAGCGCACACCGCCCGATGATGTCTTTTTAATCGTGATATCCGGCTTCTTTTTGTTGATTCTGATACCGGAATCATATAATTCCTTCATTAAGACATCGACATGCACACTGTTGAATACATCGCCCAAAATAACAATCAGGTCCGCGGTACGTACGACTGCAATAACCTCTTTTCCGCGGCCTTTGCCCATTGCCGCGCCTGCAATAAGTCCGGGAATATCCAGAATCTGGATTTTTGCGCCCTTGTATTCCATCAGTCCCGGAACCACGGTAAGCGTGGTGAACGCGTACGCTCCTGTTTCCGAATTTGCGCCGGTGAGCTGGTTTAACAGCGTGGATTTACCGACCGACGGGAATCCGACTAAAACGATAGTTCCGTCACCGGACTTTTTCACCGCATAGCCTTCACCTCCGCCTGCCGATTTCATGGCGCGCATTACGGCTTCGTCTTTGATTCTCGCAAGTTTTGCCTTCAGGCGGCCGATATGCTGCGATGTGGCTTTATTATATTTGGTATTTCTGATTTCGTCTTCTATTGCACGAATCTCTTCTTCTATTCCGGGCATAGGTATTGTCTATACTAATTAGCGCTCTTATGAGATAATATCTTGTAAACTGTTCTTTCGTCAGATATAAATATGTATGCGACTAATCTTATTACGTACTTTTATGCTGATGTAGTGTAGTGGCCAATCATGCCGGCCTCTCACGCCGGCTACTGGGGTTCGAATCCCCACATCAGCACTCTTCCTGATTTTATTCAAAAACAAGTCCCTTATCCCTTTTTACGACCGCAATCCGGATTCTCCCCTCATCCATTTCAAGCACCGCGCCAAAAAGCCGCGCACCCCCGCGAATCAGACGCGCGCATAAATCACCTGCATCCCCCGAAATCCACCCGAGCGCGACATCCTCCTCATACGGATTACCGCAGGTAAACGAACCAAGCAGCTCAACAAGCACCGGCCGCGCCGGATTGTGCGCATCTAAAACCAGCCGGAGCTTTTCCCCCGGCGCGGTTTTTGCACGCGCCGCGGCAACACCTGCTATATCATCCGAACCGCAAACTTCCGCGATACATACAACCTCGCCCCCGTACAGATTCATACTCTAAAATATAGCACACCACCTATATTAAGAATCCCGCCTAAGTAATAAGGATACAAGGGAAATGAAACTCGAACACACATCCGTCCTCCTCCTTGCAGTCATATTCATAGCAGTGATAATGGACGGACTCGACGGCTCAATAGTAAACGTAGCCCTCCCGGTAATTGCACAGGCCTTTTCCACCGACACCGGAACAGTATCCTGGGTTTCAATATCCTACCTCTTGATAGTCGCCGGAACAATCCTTCTCTTCGGCAGTATCGCAGCCCGCGGACACATCAAAAAAATGATGATTGCAGGATTTATCCTCTTCGGAGGAGCCTCGGCACTCTGTGGCGGCTCACCAACGCTTGAAATACTTATCGCCGCCCGCGTACTGCAGGGAATAGGAGCTTCCATGCTCATGGCCTGCGCACCGATAATCTGCGTCAAATACCTCCCGTCAAAAATCCTCGGCTTATCCTTTGCCATCCTTACCGCAGGCAGTTCAATCGGATTTGCAGCCGGACCTGCAATCGGCGGCATAATTACCCATTATCTTTCCTGGAACTGGATTTTTTACATCAACATCCCGATTGCACTAACCGCGCTGTTTATCGTCATTAAGGCAATTCCAAAAAGCGCGCCCCAATCCGGCAGAAAATTCGATACTCCGGGCGCGGTCCTACTCTTCATCTTTATGGCCTCAGGCGCCTACGCACTTGAACGCTTCCCCCACCAGGGCGCAGCAGACCCGCAGATTCTCATATTCGGCATGGTTTCCCTGATTTCCCTGGTGTTTTTCATCATCCGCGAATGCAGATGTGAATACCCGGTGCTGAACCTGCGGGTTTTCGTCAGATTCAGAATTGCAGCGATATTTGCCGCATACCTCCTGATTCAGGTGGTGTACGCCTCCCTTATCTATCTGCCGCCGTTCTACCTTTCCAACCAGGCAGGACTTGATACGCTTGCAAGCGGGCTCTTTCTTCTGATTCCCGCCGGAATTTCAGCAATTGTAAGCATCCCTATTGGAAGATGGTCGGACCGCAGCACCGCACGCCGTCCGTTCTGTATTGTCTCCTGTGTTTTTCTCTGCATAGCGTTCGCCGTATTTGCCGTAATCAGACCTGAATGGGGTATAATTCCGCTCGTTGCCGCACTGGTCTGTATGGGTCTTTGTATCGCCTTTGAAAGCGGCCCTGCGACCAGTAAATGTGTGGAACTGCTGCCCGATGCCGAAAAAGAGTGCGGTTCAACCCTGACCTTGACATGTGTCTACGCAGGCGCGGTTGCAGGAACAGCGCTTTTTGCCGCCGTCTTTACCATGTTTACCGCAGAAGGCGGCGTTGTTTTGTCCTTTGCCGAACTGCCCGGTCCGCTCTTTTTGTCCGGTTATCATGCCACAATGCTTATCGGGCTTGGTATTTCTGTCATCTGTACAGTTTTAATGGCAATAGTTCCTGACGCTGTGCGGAAGTAACGCCAGACAAAACACTCTTAATCTGGGACATCAAATAGTATGATACTATGAAAAAAGTAGGTATTTTAGGCGGTACCGGAAACATCGGTGAAGGTCTGGCACGGAGAATCTGTCTCGGCGGCAAATTTGACGTCGCAATCGGCTCCCGCGGCGCGGACAAAGCGCAGATTGCAGCAGACGGTGTGTGCGCATGTTTAAAGGAGCGCAATTTTACTGCAACCACCTGTACCGGCGGCACCAACGCAGATATCTGCGATTCCGACATTCTGATTCTGTCCCTTCCGTTCGAGCGCATCGAATCAACCATTGAAACGGTGGGAAAAGAGAAGTTCGAGAACAAAATCATCATTTCCTTAATCAATCCGATGGTAAGAAACCCGGCAGAAAAGTACTTCCTTCCCGATACTCCGGCAGACGGTTCTGCTGCACTTGCCATTCAGGAGATGCTGCCGGCATCGGCAAAACTCTGCTGCGCATTCAACAATGTTGCCGCAGGCAAATGGATGGAACTTGACGAGGTCCTTGATTACACGGTTGCAGTATGCGGTGATGATGCCGAAGCAAAGAAAGCCGTAATAGAGCTTGTTGCAAGTGTTTCAAAACTTGTTCCGCTCGATGCAGGTCCGCTTGCAATGTCTAAAGTCATTGAAGGAATTACGCCGCTTGTTATCACTATTGCCATGCGCAACGGTCTTAAAGACGTGGGCGTGTACTTCAAATAAAAATTCTTTTTGTAACTATTCAGCCCCCCCTCTCATTTTTGAAAAAAAAGTTGAAAGTGTTTCTACGAATCAGAATTAGTCGCTCCGCTCTCAACACGAAAAACACGGAATCTTTCACTAAAATCACGAAAAAACCTCTCACGAAAAATACCGAAATATCACGAAAATTTTAGTGTTTTTTAGATAGTTTTAGTGAAAGAATATATTTTTCGTGATTTTAGTGAAAGATTTCGTGTTTTTCGTGTCAGGGAGCGTAAGCGACTTCAAAATCACCCTTCTGCAGAAGCATAAAAGGACAGAATAGTTACCTCTTTTTTCTCCCGCGCCAAATAATACAGTATTGTGTACGATGTAATAATCGCCGGTGCAGGACCGGTCGGTTCAGCAGCCGCAAAATACTGCGCAAAAGCAGGGCTTTCTGTTCTCATCCTCGAAGAACACGGAACAATAGGTCATCCCGTGCAGTGCGCAGGGCTTCTGTCAAACTCCGCATTCGCCGAATGCGGCGTAAGCCAAGACTCCGTTTTACATACCGTTACCGGCGCATCCGTTATCGATTCAGGCGGCAAAGCGCTCACTTTTGATGCCCGCGAAAAAAAAGCATACATCGTCGACCGGCAGGCCCTGGACTTTGAAATGGCAGAAGATGCCGCATCAGCCGGTGCGGAATTCCGCCTGAAGACCTGTATTACCGAAATAAACGCCGCAAAACAGATTATTCACACCGCGTGCGGCGAAGATATTTCATACAACCTCCTTATAGCAGCAGACGGCCCCCGCAGCGTTGCCGCACGCGCTTATGACATCGCACCCTCAAAATTCATCTACGCCGGCATCCAGACCGAAGTCCCCTGGCAGGGCGCCGCAAACCTTGTAGAACTCTACCCCAACGCCGCGCCCGAATTTTTTGCATGGGTCGTGCCGACATCGGAAGACCGGGCGCGCATCGGTCTTTTAGGAACCCGGAATGTGCCGGCGCTCTTTGACGCATTTGCAAAAAAATTCGCCGGCGCAAACCTGCACTCAGTCACTGGCACCGTGCCTATAGGAATCCGCGACAAAACCTGTGCCCCTGGCCTGCTCCTTACCGGAGACGCCGCCGGATTTCCCAAACCCACCTCAGGCGGCGGAATATACACCGGCGTACGCAGCGCACGCCATGCGGCAGAAACCGCCGCCGCCGCATGTGAAGCGCAAAATTATACGAACCTGTTTTTATCCCGCTACGAAACCCTCTGGCGCGCAGACTTCGGCCGCGAACTCGACTGGGGTCTTGCCGCACTCAGATTGCGCCGGAGTCTTACAGAAGACGAAGTTGACGCCTGCCTTGCCGCGCTCAACACCCCCGAAGTTATTGAAAAGATAAAAACCATCGGCGACATGGACCGCCCCTCCGAACTCTTAAAAACCCTCATAACGCACCCGGGCGTTGTAAAAACAATAGGACTGACCGGTATTCGCGGCATATTACGCACGATACTGTAAAGACTTGGGCACAGGTATCTTTCCGCAATACCTATTAAGAACAAAGACACCATACTATACATGAAATTATTAGTCAGCCCCAGCTCTATAGAAGAGGCAAAATTCTGTCTCAAAGCTGATATCGTTGACGTAAAGAGACCTGCAGAAGGGTCTCTTGGAGCCAATTTTCCATGGGTAATCCGTGAAATTAAGAAATTAGCAGGCAATACCCCTGTATCTGCAGCCATCGGCGATTATCACCCGCTCCCCGGAAACGCAAGCCTTGCCGCATACGGCGCAGCATGCGCAGGCGCGGATTATGTAAAAATCGGTCTGATGTTTTCCGACAAAACACTTGCCCGTGAGGTCATTGAAGGCGTTGTCCGCGCTGTAAAAGAGCCGTTCCCGGAAAAGAAGGTCGTCATCGCAGGATATTCGGATTTTGCACGCTTAGGCGTTATCAGCCCGTTTGATATTGCACCACTTGCAGCAGAAGCAGGTGCAGATTTTGCCATGATTGATACCGGCAAAAAAGACGGCAAGAGCACGTTTGAGTTCATGAACGGCGACATACTTGCCGAATTCACTGATTTAAACCGTTCTCTTGGCATCGGCACAGCCCTTGCAGGTTCCCTGAAATTTGAAGATATCCCTGTACTGAAAAAGATTAATCCTGAAATCATCGGTGTCCGCGGTATGGTCTGCGGCGGCGACCGTACTACCATGGTTCAGGAAGCGTTAGTGAAAAAGGCAATTGAGATGGTGCATTAATCATGTATTCCGATAAACTGAGAGTAGAAACATCGCTTACGTTTGACGATGTGTTAATTGAGCCGGCTGAGTCCTGGATTGAACCAAATGACGCCACAGTCGGCACCCGTTTTACGAAAAACATCACTCTTTCCATTCCGCTTGTGAGTGCTGCAATGGATACTGTTACTGAAAGCGATATGGCTATTGCCATGGCGCGTGCGGGCGGTATCGGGGTGCTGCACAGAAACTGCAAGCCGGAGCAGGAGGTTGCTTTTGTTGAGGCGGTTAAGAATGCGGAGAATGTTATTGAGCATGATGTGCGGTATGTTTCTCCGGATACGACGATTTCCTTTGTCACTGACCTGATGGACAGGTATTCCATCGGTGGTGTTCCGGTTGTAAACTCCCGGGGCAAGCTGGTGGGTATTGTGTCGCGCAGGGATGTCCGGGGTGCTATCAGGCGTCAGGGTTCTGAAACGATTGAAACCATTATGACGAAGCATCCGATTGCGGTAAAGGAGGATATTTCTGCTGAGGAGGCAATCTCGATGATGTATTCAAAGAAGGTTGAGCGTCTTCCGGTCGTTGATGAGAAGGGTAAGCTTACGGGTATTATTACGATGCAGGATCTGCTTGAGATTCAGCAGTATCCAACGGCTAACCGTGACAAGGACGGCAGGCTGCGTGTTGCTGCGTCGGTTGGTCCGTTTGATTTAGCGCGTGCGGAGGCGCTTGCTGCGGCGGGTGTTGATGCGATTGTTGTTGACTGTGCGCATGGTCACAATATGCATGTTGTTGCCGGTGTGAAGAAGATTAAGGAGGCGGTCTCCTGTGATGTGATTGCAGGAAATATTGCAACGGCTGCTGCGGCAAGGGAGTATGTGGATGTGGTTGACGGTATCAAGGTTGGTATCGGTCCGGGTTCGATTTGTACGACGAGGATTGTTGCGGGTGTGGGTGTTCCGCAGGTTTCTGCGATTGCGAATGTCTGTGATGTTGCAAATCCTGCGGGTGTTCCGGTTATTGCTGATGGTGGTATCAAGTTCAGCGGTGATGTGGCGAAAGCTATTGTCGCTGGTGCTTCTTCGGTGATGATGGGCAGTATGTTTGCGGGTACGGATGAGGCGCCGGGTAAGACGATTATTGTGAAGGGGAGGCGGTATAAGCAGTATCGGGGTATGGGTTCTCTTGGTGTGATGACGTCGGGTAATTCGAGTGACCGGTATTTCCAGAAGAAGGGTATCGGTGCTACGAAGTATGTGCCTGAGGGTGTTGAGGGGGCTACGCCTTATGTTGGTTCGGTCACTGATGTGATTTATCAGACGATTGGGGGTCTGAAGTCTGCTATGGGGTATGCGGGTTGTAAGGATATTGCAGCGATGCAGGAGAAGGCGCGGTTTGTGCGGATTACGGCGGCGGGGCTGAAGGAGTCGCATCCACATGATATTTTAATTACGGATGAGGCGCCGAATTACCGGGCTTCGCTATAATTTTTTTTTTTGGTTTTTTTTTCGGGGGGGTTATTATTCAGCTTTTTTTAGTCACTTCGTTCCCGCGGGGAAAAACACGAAATCTCTCACAAAAATTACCGAAAGAACACGAAAAATTGAGGAGGGATAGGCGGGGGCGGGGTAGAAAAAGGCAGGCGGGGGACAAGGTTGTCTTTTTTGCTTTGGCGGGATAAAGAAACGTGGGTATCAGTACGGTAGTGCTATGGTCTCAAAACAGGGCCTGTTTATGTCATCTGGAGATTATAATAAAAAGATAATTCGAAGATGGGTTACTCTCTTCTTCCTGCAAGCACCGCGGTTGCCAAAAGTCCGGCCAAGATACAGCCAGATGCAAGCGGGCTTGCCGCTGCTTTGGTCGGTGCTTCTGTCAGGGTTTCGGTCTTCACTACGGTCGGTGATGCGGTCACGACTTCGGTCGGCTCAGCAGTCTGTTCTGATATAAGTTCGAAGCCCTGCACCGGTTTTGCACCATCTTCAGCGTAAACAACTGCGAACGGGGAGAAGGAAGTGGTTACTGCGGTGTATTTTACCTTATTGCCGACCAGTTCGTACGTGGTTGGAAGTTCAATCCAGAGGCCATCTTCTTCTTTGTGCATTAAGACAAGGTCTTCCGAACTGTATCCAGCTGCTTCAAGCTCTTTACGGGTGAATTCGAAGTTGATATTTGCCGGTTGTCCTTTTGGATAGTTTCTGACGTTAATCTCGAAGACAAGGACAGATATCTTTCCTTCCGGCCCATTCTCAGAGGTCCTGATGAGAAGGACAACTTCGCCTTTCACGCCTTCGGGCATGTCAACCGATTTGATGTTGGGGCTGGTACCGAAGGATATGAGAGCTGCCTGTCCATCAGCTACACGCAGATATTCAGTGTACCTGCCCGAACCGGAGTCGGTGGAGCCGGTTGAGTAGGGAGAAAGTATCTGCTTAATAGTAAAGACGCCGGGGATAACCGTTACTGCGTAGTCCGGATTTGCCATGTACTGCGCTGTAATGCTGTAGGTTCCTGTTATCTCCCCGTCTTCACGAACATACGTAACTGTACCCAGATCTGCCGGAGTTACCAGATTTTTCACCGTACCGGTGAAGACAGGGTCTGTACTACCTACAATCTTTGACGAGTTATCAACTCTGATTTCAGCAGGTCTTTTGAGAATGTCAGCTGATACCTGATCCGGCTGCTGGGTTAAGATATAGTTGCAGGTATCAGCTCCGGAAAGACCAAAACCGCTAAAGGTAACAGATTTGCCGGTTCCGGCATGACAGTCAGTAAATGCCGCAGTACCTGCAGTCAGGGAAACATCATCACCCGGAACAACTCCCTCCAATGAGGCGCCCGATGTATTTACAACAGCAGATGTACTGCCGTCATACTCTTTGTCCTCTGCAGTGACTCCGGAGACTGTAAGGGTTTTGGCGGTGATGTCAGCTGATACCTGGTCCGGTTGCTGGGTTAAGATATAGTTGCAGGCATCAGCTCCGGAAAGACCAAAACCGCTAAAGGTAACGACTTTACCGGTACCGGCATTTTTGTTGGCAAAAACTGCGGTACCGGAGGTAAGAGAGACATCCTCACCCGATACAACCCCCTCCAGAGATGCCCCCGACATATGTACAACAGCGGATGTACTGCCGTCATACTCTTTGTCCTCTGTCCCGACTCCGGAAACCACAATATTGCGCAGGCAGATATCGGCTGTTGCTTCAGACTGACTGGAACTGCTGAGAACATACTTCTCTGCATCGACACCGCCGAGAAGAATCAGAAGCCGTACGGTCTTGTCCTTACCCGCATTTTCGTCAGTGAATGCACCCGTCACCGTTGCGGTTACAGTGTCGCCGCCTGCCACGCCAGTTATGACCATCTCCTGTTTGTCTATGCTGACACCGGTGGTCCCGTCATACTCTTTGTCAGCTGCTTTGATACCCGTGACAGTTACAGAATCGGCCGAAGTTATTGCAAAGCAGGGACCTGCAATCTTCTTCAGACCGAGAGAAGACATAACAGTCGGAGAAAGACGGAAGTTTGCTGCGGATAATTTTGCGGGTTCGGCCGAAACAGCTGACCCGTCAACGATTGTTGTACCGGTATTCTTCGTTTCTGATACAATGTTGAATGCACCGTAACTGCCTTCAGCAAAACCGCCGGCACCCAGGGTGATGGACTTATCGGTGTTAAGATAAACCTCATCGGTTTCGATGCATGCTGTGCCGGAAATCGTAAAGACACCATTGTAAACATACACCCCGCTGCCCTTCTTATTCTCCGCCTGACATCCGCTTATGCTCCCCCCGGACATAATAAAAGCCCCGTTGCTGCTGTAAACCTCCACACCACCCCCGCCGATACCTTCCCCGCTGCCCGTTGACTTACAACCAGATATACAGCCGGAACCCGACATAACAAACGTACCCTTGGAAACATACACACCGCCTCCGCCCTGAACCGCAGAACAACCGCAGATACTGCCCCCGGACAAAATAAACCTGCCCGTGCTCTCGGAAATATACACACCGCCCCCCTTGCCGCTGTAACTCCCGCCGGTCAGAGCAAGACGCGCACCATTGTTATCAGCGACAGTAAGCTCGCCACCGCCTTTAATGAGAAAGAGACGACCACGTTGATTCCCGTTGATAATACGCTCAGAAACACCGGACTGAGGCAACAGAAGAACCTTGCCCCTGACCTCGATACCATCAGTATTCTGCCCCTCCACCCTGTCTGTGATATCACCAGTAACATACAGCGTTAACGTATCGGTTGCTGAATCCCAGCCGGAAATAGATGAAGCAAGTTCATTCCAGCCGGAAACAGATACAGTCTGATCCGCAGCAGAACCAGACCCGCAAAACACCGCAGTCGCAAGCACGAATACAAGAATAATTCCTGTTTTTAGAAACGGACCGCAAGATACATTTGCGTACGGGGAAAAGGGTTCTGACACAGCCCGGGTTGCGGTTTTTCCGGTTTTTTTCTTTTTCAGCAGCATATTATCACTCAAAACTTCTCAGAATAAGTATACCTTTGTGTGCCACCCTATTAAGCATATCGATAAAACACATGATTTTATGACGAATATTACACACCAAAACAAGTGAAAGATTCAAACGACACACACACCGCCCCCCCCGCCTCTAAAATTGAAAACACATTACACAAACTGCCCGGCACACACTGAAAAATACACATGAAAAAAAGAAGGGGTGAAATCAGCCCCCGCCCCCTGCTGATCAGTTTTTATTCCAAATGGCAGTGAGGGTAATTATATCTTTATCATCGGGTTTCAGAGTAGTAGCAAGAGTTGAGCTGTCAAGTGTTATTTTGGCTCCTGCATCATAACTATTACCACTGCTCGGTTTCCAGCCGCCGAAAGAGTATGTTTTCACAGATAACCAACCAGCACCTATTGGTGAAAGCTTATACGTAGTAGGTGAGACAGATGCAAGCGTTACTTCCGCCCCATTCAATAAATTACTCTGTTTAGAGGAACTCACTGCCGGAACTCCCGAAGTAACAGACGGAATTGGTTTTACTGGTTCATAATCCTTAATCCACCCCGAGTTGGTCGGCGGATTTAAATCATATTTTATAGTATATTTCTTAATCACCGTATATTTTGCATAATACACCTTATTACCCGTTGTTCCGGCAGGTATTGCAGTAACCTTACTTCCGCTAAAGTCAGAATTACCATACCAGCCCTCAAAATAATAACTGTCTTGATTAGTCAAATCATCATTTACAGGCAACGTCTTACCTTCGCTGGAATAATAGGTTTTGAACGAAGAATCCTTCACTGCAAAGACGTCTCCGGCCACAGTATACGTAATAGTATACGGCTCGTCCCATTTTGCATAGAACTTCTTACAGCCCTTATCAATGACGTAAATAGCAGTTACAGGACTTCCGGTAAAGGCAGAATTATCATACCACCCTAAGAACTTATAAGTCTTGCCGCTCGCAGAACGCACAACATTGTCTTTTGTCGGCAGACTGACACCGACACCTTCAGTATAACTGTCCGGAGCTGTGTAACCGCTCTTCCAGCTGCCGCTGTTAAGTTCATAGGTGATAGTCGGAATCCATTTTGCATAATACTCCTTATTACCCGATGCGCCGACAGGTATTTGTGATACTGCTGTTCCGGAACAGGCAGAATCTTCACACCACCCTCCGAATTTATAGGAATTTCCTGAATCAGACCTGGTTATATAATTTGAATCCGGAAGCGTGACACCTGCTGACGAAACATAGGCAGCCGGAGCTGTATAATCACCAACCCAGCTTCCACTGTTAAGATTATAAGTAATACTGTATGCCTGTTCCCATACCGCCTCTATCTGAATCTGCTGATTCTCTGTACCCAGAGCAGACACAGACTCACCCGGATTTTTCGTAACCCCGGCCTGATTTCCATCAAGAATCTGCCAGCCGCTAAGTACATATCCGTCACGGGTACACTGTTCAACACCCGGAAGATTGAACACTTCTCTGCCGCCCACTTCTTTTTCTGCAGCAATACCATCAGCTAAAATACCGCCGTTTGGAAGCAGTTTTATCTTGTAGGTAAACGCAATTTCAGACCATTTGGCATCAAGTCTAACATCATACGGACTGGATAAACCGGTTAATTTAGTACCACCGCTTACCGAACTTCCTCCTGACCTTTCCCACCCTTCAAAATCAAATCCGCTGCGGGAAGCAACCGGTAAAGAATTCGGCAGAGTCACACTTGTTCCGGAGGAAGAGCCGCGGTCAAGATAAATCAAATACGTTGAACTGCCGATTTGCGGAATAGTTCCCTCACCGGCGTTAAACGTAATCTCGGCAACATACTGCGACCAGTTGCCGTAAAGCGTGCAGGTATCTTTCGTATCATTAGAGAAAAGTTCTTTGATTAAATCTTCGTCAAGAGTTATCACCTGACGGTCATAGAACGATGAAGAACCGGAACTTGTTGTACTCCATCCTATGAAATAATACGGGTTTGAATCATAAGTCGTCAAGCCCTTATTACCAGTCTTATAGGTACTGTATGACAGAAGAGTGGTCGCAGGGAGAGATTTTTCTTCCTCAAACTTTATTGAAGTATCTCCGGGAGCCGTTACACTCGAAGGGTCATATTTAGTATATGTATTACTGTTTTTCCGGTTCATATCATATTTAATTGTATACGTTTTACGCGGATAATCCAGATAAACCACGGCATTTCCGGTATAACCGTCAGCTTCAGCTTCTATTTTCTTCTGCTCAACCGAAGACGGGGAACTATATCCTATATACGATTTCGGCGTTAAATCATCCGTTAACGTTGCAGGAGTATAGGTATCTTTTACACCATAACCGTAAGTCCTCTCTTCTTCGACATACTCACCGGACGAAGACTCCTTCCGGTGAACAATGGTATATCTTACCGGAACAGTAACAGAGAAGGACACACTATGATCCGGCATGGTGAGTGTCCGGTCGACACTCAGCCCGCTCATATTTACATCAGTGGAAGTCCATTCATACTGATAACCATCCGGCGCAGTAAACTTATCACGCACGGTAAACGGCTGACCTGCAACACATTCATCAACCCCGCCGTAAGGCACACCATTTACAGAATACCGCACCTCATAACGCTTTGCATTTTCAATCCACTGACCATATAACGTAAGTTCTTTGTTTGTATACTCAGGACCCACAACACCGCTCCACTGAACAGTACAGCCGGAATCATTATACCACACAAGAATGCACCCCGGCTGAACAACCGGCGGCACATAATAAGCCGGATTCATACCGATTCTGAACTCAGTGTTGCGCCCCACTTCTTCAAAAGTACCGGATTCCTGATTATATATTTTATATATGACAGTACAGGTTTCCACATCCGGCTCCGGAACAACAACATAGCCCGGCTTGATAGTACCGGAGAAGATAAGATCAGAATGCCCGTCGGCAAAAGTACCCACAATGACAACTAAAGCAGCTTTGGACGCATCAATTATATTTAATTCATTAGTCTGCAGCCCCTGGGATGTAACAGTAACCGGTACCGTTAACGTATCAATATCAGCAGTATCATAATATACCTTTACCTCATAACCCGTCAACGCATTGATATCCTTGCCGTTAATCAGGTTGACAGTCATCTTATTGTCATCCGATGAAATCTGAATCGTCACCCCGACAGTGCTTTTTTCCTGCACCGCAAAATTAGCAACAGTATTCAGCGCAATCGGAGTCACAATTGCCGCAAGAACCACAATTAATCCGACTACCAGAACTGTAGCAATTACAGGCGAAACCCCCTCATCAGTTTGTTTATACATAGACTAAATATACACTCTTATAATATAAAAAAATTCCCACAAAAACGGCTTTGCTCCAAGAGCCTGTCCAATCACCCCCTCAAAGCATTGGACACAATTTTACTTGAGAAATTTT
>DALTWF010000028.1 GCA_029987235.1 Methanocorpusculum sp.
CGCGGGAGCATCCTGAGGGCAAAGCCCGAAGGTTTGAGCAAGCCTTTGCTGGTGATGACCCCCCGGAAGAGACCCGTGCCTATCCGCGTCTTCCCCCGCTAAAGCAAAAAAAAACCGCCCGCCCCCTGCGCCACACCTGCGCCGCCCCCGCATTCCGGCAGATATTTTCCCCAACCTCCTTATCCCGACACCCCCTCCGTTTCGCCCGTAGACCCCTTTTCCGCCGGATTTAATTACTGAAAAAAATCGGAAAACGCGCGGATTTTTTTTTTTGGTTTTTGTATGGCTTTAGTCCCTTTTTTCTTTTGGCTTTTTCCCGGGAGGTGTTTATCCGCTTTTTTTTCCACCAAAGCAAAAAAAGAAAAACGGCGGCGCAACCCGATAAAAGCAGAAAAAATATACACCCGCCCGCAAAAATACCCTGCGCATTCCCATTCACCCCCACCCTGTTAACACCATACATCAGCCCGGAGTATCTCTTAACTGAGCATATATCCCGTGAGATATCCGTTACTGATATAAACACAGGAAACATATTATAACATCATACGTGGTATTTTACCCATGACACTGCAAATGAAAAAAACCGGACGGAAACCTGCATCTGCACTGTTTCCCCAGTCCACAGGAAGATTCTGCGGGGCGCATATCGCATCAGGACTTATACTTATACTGCTTGCTGCGGCAGTACTGGTTTCAGGCGCCTGCGCCGCTGAAGATTTAACCAAAATGACCAGCAGAAACTGGATGAGTTATCTGCCGGATGAAGCAAGTATCGGAGATATTAACATACCCGGAACAAATGATTCAGCGCTGTTTAATATGGCTGATGCTGAGAGTGTACAAGCGTACGACTTAAATGAACAGTTTGACCGTGGAATACGCTGGTATGAGTTTAGATATAATAACGCGTATTCTAATAAGAAATATGCGGTAAATTTAGGAAAGGCAAGGACTTATTGTGATTTTGGTATCGTAAAGGATGACTTGTTTACTCGTTATGCTTATCAGAAAGGTAAATCAACATCGTTATTTAGGAATCATAATAAAAATCGTTATTTGTTTTTCCGAAACGGAATTTCTGATTTGCTGAATAAAATAAAGAACAATCCGTCAGAATTTGTTGTCGTCAGATATGAAGTACTTCAAAAAACAGGTAAAAAGAAGGCAAAACAGCAAATCTATGATAGTATTACAAAGATATGCAGAGAGGACCCGCAGCATTTCATGCTGCTTGCGGCAGGAAGTAAATTACCAACAGTTGGTGAGGCACGCGGCCATATAATTTTTATTCTGGAAGGGTCTCTTCCTGCCTACGTGGGAGATCCTTACATATATGATGATAGTTTCATACCAAGAGAGGGTATGAAAACAAAATTTAATCAGTTAAATAATGTCTGGAAAAATACACCCGCCCAGGATTATTCGAAGACATATTACCTTAATAAAAAAGATTCAAGTTGTATATATCCGCGCCCGATGATAATGTCTACCTCCTTCCGCACTACATACTACGATCATGCTTATCATATGACAGAGTATTTATTAGTGAAGATGAACTACCAGAAAGGGAAGTATTACGGAGCTGTTTTATATAACTATGACATTGCTCTAGAAACTAAAAAATTATATACGTCAAATATTTTTACCCAGTATATAGACACACCAAAGGAAACACACTACACATACAGCGGCACCGACTACACATTCCCGATACCAGCCGGTGCAGACTATGTTAGCGGAACAAAGAAAGCCGCAAATCCCGGAACCTACAAGATAACACTGAAACCAAAGACCGGATACCAATGGAAAGACAGCAAAAATTCCATTGCAAAAACAATTACCTGGACCATCGATGAACTCAAGATTCTCAAACCTGAACTGAACAAAACCGTCTTTGCAGATAACAGCCAGCTGCAGGCACCGTCCCTTATTGACAAAGATACTCATAAAACCCCTGAAGGAACAAAATTCTATAATGTGAATATAACCCGGCAGAGCAAACCGGGAGACTATACTGTTTCCGTGGAACTGAATAAAAACTACCTTGCAGGAATAAAATGGTCCGACAAAACAACAGCAGACCTGACACTTCCATGGACCATTGAACAAACAGTAAAATCAACCACAATTATTCCTGAATTGGAGTCATATAAGTACACATACAACGGAACTCCCAAGACGGTCGTCTTGAAAAACGATACAGTTTTCGAAATCACTGCAAACGGAACTGCAACAGATGCAGGAGTTTACTTCGTCACCATCAGTCTAAAACAAGGATACACATGGGAAGACGGAAGCAAAGACCCGGCTATACTTCCGTGGGTAATCGAACCCCGTCAGGTAACTATACCGAAATTAACACAAGACACCTTCACCTACACCGGCAGCGAAATTATACCGGCGCTCAATTACACCAGTGATGACTTTACGATAGTATCAGGAGGAAGCGCAACTGCAGTAAACGATACTGATTATGAAATGATTGTCCGGCTTACTGACCAAAAGAACAGCACCTGGTCTGATGGCACAACATCCGATTTATCACTGTACTGGACCATTGATGAAATGGAAATCCCCATTCCGGAACTGAACAAAACCTCCTTTGTATACGACGGTACACCAAAGACAGTACAACTCAGTAAGACAAGCCCGCACTATAATCTGACCGGTAATGTTACCGAAATAAATGCATGTGACTATTACACTGTCAACGTCACCCTCACAAACTCAACCAACTTCACCTGGTCAGACGGTTCTGCCGACCCAATCTCCCTTGCATGGGCAATCGAACCAGTGCCGGTTACCTTCCCGACACTTCCGCAAACATCTTATCAGTGGACCGGAACTCCGGTAACACTTGATATCGTCCCTTCATCATACTATACCGCATCCAACACAATTGCAAACACCCCGGGCAGATATTCCACGGTATTTACCCTGAATGATGCAGATAATACCGAATGGGTGAATATCCCTGAAGAAGCAGACGGTCTGCTCAAACTCAATGATGAAAATGAATATGAATTAAAATGGCTTGTCCATGAAAAAGAATCAGAAATTACCTATCGCTCCATGAATGAATCCATGGGAACTGTTACCCGTCAGAGCGAAACAATTCCATGGGGTGCTGAAAGCTATTTAGGTTCAACTGCAATTCCAGAAACAGGATATGTTTTCCTCTACTGGAAATCAGCCGGCAACGAAGATTTCATTTCATTAGACCCGGAAATTGAACTTGACGAGGAATTCGGGTCATATGCAGCCAACACCTACACTGCAGTCTTTGGAACCTCAAAACTGACAGTCGAATCTGTTGATGGGTATGTAGTATTTGATGAAGATGAAGATAATGAAGAATTTGATAAAGCGGATGGTGTCATCGTATTAGATTCAGCATCAAGAGATATTCTAGACGGTATCAATTTAATTCAGATGGATAATATTAACGGAAGTGCTACTATAGACCGGCACAATGCGATTGGCAAAGACATCCCGGTGCAGCACCAGGGTTATTCAGTCAGAACAATTGGCACAATTGGAATTACTGCAGCGATTAACAAAATTGATAATGAGTGTCCGACGTCATCACTGATACTGTCTCTGACCTTCGACACAAAAGAAACGGCTGATGCAAATGCTGACAAAGTGAAATTCCATCTTTATAATTCTCAGACAAATTCATGGAACTCTGAGCCGCTTTACTCAGACTATAATTTTGACGGTTTAGATGAAGATAATGAGACGGTTATTTACAGAATTGTTTTAGACACATACGGACCAATTGCAATAACCCTGGAAACACCACTGCCGGAGCCGAAACCGACACAAATCCACGCATCCTCCGGCGGCTCAGGCGACACCGGTGCAGGCAATTACAACTACTACCCAAGACAGGCCGACGGAAAGGCGGGAACCATTGACTTCGGCACCAGCAAGACGGTAAAATCCGTTACCCTCCCCGAAGGCGTCAAAGGCGAAGTAACACTTGTTGCCAAATCCACTGTTCCCGCCCCGGCAGGATACAACACCCACTCAGTCTTCGAAATCAACATCCCGAACTATCCTGAGGGACAGCAAGCAGTCATCGAATTCAGTATTGACCTCAACACCCTTGCCAAAGAAGGAAAGACACCTGCAGACGTCGGACTCCTCCATGGAGACACAACATCATGGGACGCATCAACCCTTCCAACTACATACTCCGTTGAAGGAAAGAAAGCGGTTTATCACGCAACAACAACCTCATTCAGTCCGTTTGCAATTGTCTACTCAGAAGGCGCCGCAGTCCCGGAAAATGAAGAATCAGCAGCATCTGTTGTCCCGGAGTACGACCCGACACTGGACGAAACAAAACAGACACCCGCCCCCGCACAGACCGCAGAAACAAAGCAGACTTTAGCACCATCCGCCGCGCAGGCGAAAGCAGCAGCAAGCCCGCTAATGCTTCCCGGACTCCTTGCAGGACTCGCAGCGGCTCTTGTCTTCAGCAGAAGAGAGTAATCACTTTCTTTTTTTCATTTTATTTTTACGTCACTCACTTTTTTCAACCCGCAAAAAAACCCGCTGACACATTTCAATCCCCAAAAAAAGTCACCGGCCAAAACCCGCACCCAAAAAAAAGTCACTCACATTTTTTCGTCACAAAACAAACTCACCGGCTTTATTCACCCCCCAAAATTACCCCCCTCCCTCATTTTGAAATGATACAAAAGGAACAGATACACCAGAGCAACACAGACCGGCAGGAAATACCCGACATACGGCCAGAACCCGAGACCATTGACAAGAAGATTATAGATTGAATGCATCGAAATCGAAACTGACAACATCCCGACCGCACCAAGCATTAACGTAATCCTCGAACGCGAGATAAACACCAGAGCCGCAGCCAGAATTGACACCGTCATTGCATGCATAATACCGGTAGAAAAACCCCTCACAAGAATGAACACAATATCATCCGTACCATATGCAAACAGATACTGAATATTTTCAATAGTTGCAAACCCGACACCGACAGCAACACCAAGCCCGATAATCGTCTTGAAATCCGGCTTCACCAGCAGGAAGAAAATAATAACCGGCAGCGCCTTGAGCATCTCCTCAACCAATGGAGCAACATACAGCGCCGTTTCAAAATCCGAAGCCCTGCACATCTCAGCAACAAGACTGTTAAACACCCCCGAAAGGTCTGCAGACAAGATACCGAACAACAGGAACAAAATCAACAGACGCGACTTTTTCTCCTGCTGGATAAACAGCATCAGAAGAAGCGGCGCAGCAATACAAAGCGAAACATAAAACGCATTCAGCATTCGCACTCACTCCTCGAAATAATAAGCGCTGCCGGAATATAGAATAAATAAATACAGATACTCAGCGACTCAAGAATATACACACCGATCCCAATCGATTCCCCAAGACCGGTCTGCCATATCAGAGCCAGCACACACTGGGCAAAATACAGAATCAGGAAATACAGATACGTTCTGCGCAGCGTTTTCTCCGCAAAAAGCCGTAAGGCAAACCAGAGAGACGGCAGGAGAAACAGGACCAGTATAATCATATTTACTGCAGGACACAAACCCGACACTGCAAGAAAAACTGCTGATGCAATCAGAACAAGGCAACCCAGAACCGGAAATGCAAGATGCATCCGGCGTTTATCCTTCGGCACATTCTCAAAATAAATACATCCGCAGTATGCCCCGAGGAAAAGAAACAGACCGAGATAAGATATATTGGCACTGTCAACCAGCCAGTACGTAAAAATACCCCTTACCAGATAATGCAGGAGTTCATATACTGTTCCGATAAATACGGCAATCAGTGCAAAGGCAAAGGCAATGCTTGAAGGCGTCTTTTTCTTTACAGCTACGAAAACAGCCCCCGCTGCTGCTGCAAACAGGATTGGCGGCAGGACTTCCAGCTGAATAAGATAGAGATTATCCGGGATGAAAACCGCACCTGCTATCGTTAAGAGAAGAATGATAACTGACAGAACCGAGGCTGCCAGGGTGATGGTTTTTGTCAGGGAACGGGTGTTCATAACGGATTTTGCAATATTATAGATTTGCTGTATAATAATTTGTTTTTATCGGAGACAGCCCCCCCCGTTCAAACCCTACATTTACTTACCTGTTCAAAACCAATACATAATCACCATGCCGGATACCCCCGAACCCATAGACCGTACCGAGGAATGGGGCACCTTCCTCAAAAAGAAATACAAAACCGAATTAAATAAAATATCCCGCGAATACCCAAGCAACCGCTCCCTTGAACTCCAGTGCGACATCCTTGAAAAATACGGCAAGTCCGGCAAATTCCTCGCAGACGACCTCCTCGAACACCCGGGAAAAACCCTTGAAGACATCAAAGACGCAATACGCACCTACCACCTAATAGCAGTCAAAGACAACGAAGGAAACGATATCTCAGACGAAGCAGTTAAAAAAATCAATATCCGCTTCACCCACCTCCCCAGAAAAATAAAAATCCGCGACATCCGCTCCGAACACATCGGCACCTTCATCAGCATAGAAGGCATTATCCGCCGCGTTACCGAAGTGCGCCCCCGCCTTGTCCGCGGCGCCTTTATATGTCCTGTGGGACACATAACCTATCTTGAACAAAGTTACGGAAGTTACAAAGAACCCGAAGTCTGCGGCAATGCCGAATGTACCCAGAAACACCTCGAACTTGTTCTTGCAAAATCAACCTTCATCGACTCCCAGAAACTCAGAATCCAGGAAACCCCCGAAGGACTCCGCGGCGGCGAACAGCCCCAGAACTTTGATATCGACTGTGTTGATGATATATGCGGAAAAGTATCACCCGGTGACCGTGTTATTATCAACGGCATTCTCCGAAGCGTGCAGCGCGTAGTCGGTGGTCAGAAAAGTACCGTCTTTGACCTCTACCTTGAATGCAACTCCATAGAAATCTCCGTCAAGGAATTTGAAGAAGTCAACATCACCGACGAAGACGAAAAGCAGATTAAAAAATTAGCAAAAGACCCCGACATTTACCGCAAAATCTCAAGCTCCATAGCACCGGTTATCTACGGTCTTGAAAAGGAAAAGGAAGCCATTATGCTTCAGCTCTTCGGCGGGGTCGCAAAAGAGATGCCGGACGGAAGCACACTTCGCGGTGATATTCATGTGCTTTTAGTCGGTGACCCGGGTATTGCAAAGTCCCAGCTGCTGCGGTATGTCATTAAACTTGCCCCCCGCGGCATATACACCTCGGGCAAATCCGCCTCATCCGCAGGTCTGACTGCAGCAGCCGTCAAAGATGATTTGGAGGGCGGTCGCTGGACGCTTGAAGCAGGAGCCCTTGTTCTTGCCGACAAAGGACTTGCCGCAGTCGATGAAATGGACAAAATGCAGAAGGAAGACCGTTCCTCCCTTCACGAAGCAATGGAACAGCAGTCTATTTCCGTCGCCAAAGCCGGCATCAGCGCAACCCTTCGTACCCGCTGCTGTTTACTTGGCGCCGCAAACCCGAAACTCGGGCGATTCGATGAGTACACAAGTATTTCCGAACAGGTCAATATGCCCCCGTCGCTTCTCTCGCGTTTTGACCTCATCTTTATTATGAAGGATGAGCCGAACAAAAACCGTGACCTGGCAATTGCAAACCACATCCTGAAATCACATTCGGTCGGCGAAAAAATCATGCACCATCAGAGAAAGCCGATTGAAGGTGCGGATGAAGAGTATTTCAAAAAGGAACTTGCTCCGGTAACAGCCGAAATCGATGCAACCCTGCTGCGCAAATACCTTGCGTATGCGAAACGGAACTGTTTCCCGCTTTTGTCTCCTGAAGCAAATGATGTCTTGGTCAAATTTTATACCGAACTGCGTGATGTTGCCTCCGGAGATGAAAACAAGGACAAACCGGTCCCTGTCACCGCCCGTCAGCTTGAAGCGCTGGTGCGTCTTGCCGAGGCAAGCGCACGCGTGCGGCTTTCTGACGAAATCACCCTCGAAGATGCAAAACGGATTGTGGATATTGTAAGAACCTGTCTTGAACAGGTTGCCTATGACCCGAAAACAGGAAAATTTGATATTGACAAAATAATGGCAAGCACATCATCCAGCGGACGGCAGTTACTCAGGAATATCAAAGAGTTTCTGCGTTCTCTGCCGAAGGATACACCGATTAAGCGCGATGATTTAATCCGTGACCTTGTTGCAAAGAAATTCACTGAAGATGAAATAAATAAAACAATTGAACAGCTCTCACGTGACGGAGAAATAATAATCCGCAACGATAAAACAATTAAGGTAATCTAACTATGGCAACCGATAGAGAAAATGCGGTCTTTGAAGCCGCAATAAAATTAGGCGCACTGTATCACCAGTTCGTCGGATGTCCTATTTCCCGGGCAACAGCAGACAAAGTCGAAAAAGCAATCGAAAGCGCGGTTTCCCTTCAGCCGTATGTGACCTCCATTCACGTAACACTCGACCGCTCGCTGATGAATGAAAACCCCTTCGGCTACAGTGAATTAACCGGTGCAATGTATAATGCCGTAATCGAGACGAAATATGGTGAGGCAACCTGCAAAGCGTCTCTGAAATATGAAAACGGCTATCCGATGATGAAAATTATCGAGTAAATGACAGCACCGATTTTAGACGACCATTTTCATATCAACAGGCGTACCGGAAAAGGTCCGGAGATTGTAAAGGAGTTTATGCGCTCCGGAGGAACGCATATTGTCCTTGTTACGCTTCCTTCATGGTCCTGTGAGGTGACTCCAAAGACGCCGGACGATTTCCGTGCGGTATTTGATGAAACGCTGCGTGATGCAGAAGCCGTCCGCGCCCTCGGCTGCAAATGTTATGTAATAGCCGGCGTTCATCCGGCGGAAATCGGGCGCATGAGCGAAAGAATGTCCCTTTCTGAAGCAGAAGCGCTCATGAAAGGGGGCCTTGATATTGCGGCCGAATATGTTCGTGAGGGCAAATGTATCGGCATAAAATCCGGAAGGCCTCATTATCCGGTCAGCTCTGATGTGTGGGATTTGTCCAACCGTGTGCTTGCGCACGGTCTTGCCCTTGCGGGAAGACTGGACTGCGCTTTGCAGATTCATGCCGAATCAGCATCCTGTGCTGATGTAGTTGAACTTGCGCGGGCAAATAATATGAATCCCGCCCGCGTGGTAAAGCATTTTGCAACCTGTGAAACACCGCTTCATCCTTCTGTTACGGTGCGGGAGGCGTTTCTTGCGGACTGGTTCGGAAAAAAACGCGATTTTACGATGGAAAGCGATTATATTGATGATTTGTCGCGCCCGGGTGCGATTAACGGTCCGCGGTCGGTGCCGCGCAAATGTCAGAATTTCCTGCAGAGCGGTGTTATTTCCGAAGAAGATTTGTGGCATGTCGCATCGCGTGTTCCAGAAAAAATATACGGGGTTGAGTTTACGCTGTGATTCGAGGCTGGGTTGAGCAAAACGGCCGCATTTTGGGCGCGGAAGCGGACACTCTATCCACAGAGGAACTCCTCAAATGCGGCGGGGAGTTTTATTCGCCGGATTTACAAATCCGGGACAAATACGGCATATTTCCCGCGCCCGAATGCCAAAGGGCCGCCCCGCAGTATGCGCCGCAGCAGCTTTCTGATGCAATAAAAACAGCTGTTCTCCTGCGCAGCACGCCGGATTCAGTCGTGACATTGTCCGGCGGTGTGGATTCGTCGCTTGTTGCGGCGATTTCAGGACTTCCTGCGATATGTGTGGGCGCGGAAAATTCGTCTGATGTTGTCGATGCCGAGCATTTTGCCGATGAAGCCGGACTGAAACTTTCCGTACACACAGTCACCAAAGATGAAGTGGAATCAGCCCTCCCCTCTGTGCTTGCAGCAATTCCGTCCAAAGACCCTGTATCGCTTGAAATCGCGCTGACCGGATTTTTTGTTGCGCGGACGGCAAAAGAACGCGGCGCAGCCCGTATTGTGACAGGGCAGGCGGCAGACGAACTTTTTGCCGGATATGCCAGATACGGACAGAGCGCAAATCTCCGCGCCGACCTTGACAAAGATTTTGCTCTTCTTGCCGGTCAGCGTGCGCGGGATTTTGCGGTCGCTGACCTTTTCGGTGTATGGTATTCCCTGCCTTACATGGATGAACGTGTTGTGTCAATAGCACGTTCTTTGCCTTCAGATGCGCTTGTCTTGGGCGATTTGCGCAAAATCGCCCTGCGCCGCGCCGCCGAATCTTTTCTGCCGGAAGAAATTGCCTGGAAACCGAAAAAAGCCATGCAGTACGGTAGCGGGGTCTCAAAACTGCTTGCCAGAATCGCAAAAGAGCAGGGCGTAAAGGGGACATCCGGCTTAATCGAATTATTCAAAAAGGACGGAGGCGAATAAGTAAGCATGGAACAATGGGCAGTTTTTCTCCTCGGTGTCGGTTTTATTATCCTTTCCATTATACTCGTATACGTTACCAAAAAACTTGATACGCGGTATAAAGCGCACCGGGCGGCAAAATTACGGGAAAAAGCAGGTGAAGCAGCAGTACCTGAGGCAGATTTGTATAAAGACCTTGAAGTCGGGCGGATTTACCAGATGGAAAACGGCGATATCGCAAAATACATCGGCGACGGCAAATTTCTCCGGGTAAAGAAGTAATACCCAAACACAATTCTTATATCACGCTACGTACAATATGTAAGAGTAATACCGGGGTCGTGGCCTAGTCCGGAAGGGCGACGGGCTCCAGCGGTATTAGCGTGTGATGAACTATCGGGTCTGCTGATAAAAAAATGATGACCCGCTGGAGCACTGATGCTTATCTGCTCCTGAAACGTTTAGCGCTTGTCGGAGAGACCCGTCGATCGTGAGTTCAAATCTCACCGACCCCACGTTTTTGAAAATCAGTTTTGAGTAAGTTGTCATCTATCCGACACTCTATCCAAACGGCATAAATGGTTTGGACGCCAATATGTAAGTACCATGAAGCGGGTAGTACTTTCCGTCGGAGGTTCGGTTGTAGTTCCGTCCCTTGAACAGCACAAATTAAAAGAATGGGCAGATGTCCTTATTGCTCTTTTCAAAGCAGGAATTCAGAGTTATGTTGTTGTCGGCGGCGGAGGCGAAGCCCGTAAATATATCAGCGCGTGCCGCGATATCGGTCTTGACGAGGCATCTTCTGATGAAATCGGCATAAAAGTCACCAGAATAAACGCAATGCTTTTAATCGGCGCTCTTGGGGATTTTGCATATCCGCGTGCTGCTGAATCCTATATTCAGGCAAAAGAATACGGTGTTTCCGGAAAAATTGTTGTAATGGGTGGTGTTGCTCCGGGACAGACGACGGATGCAGTTGCAGCAGTTCTTGCAGAAGAGGCAGGTTCTTCGATGATGATTGATTTAACCGCGGTCGACGGAATCTATTCCGCGGACCCGAAGAAAGACCCGTCTGCAAAGAAATTTGATGTTATGCGCCCGCAGGAATTAATCGACCTGATTATGAAGGAGAAAATGAATGCCGGTTCCAATATGGTTATTGACCTTGTGGCAGCAAAGGTCACCGAAAGAAGCGGTATTCCGCTTGTGGTAATTGACGGGCGTAATCCGGAAAATGTCGTAAATGCGCTTGTTAACGGCGAGTTTTCCGGTACCATTGTCGGCGAGACAATTCCGGTCTTTCCCTTAAAATAACTTTTTTTTTCGTACCACAACCCGTAACTATTTATCATTACAATCCAATCATTAAGATAACACATGTCTTTAGAGGAAACAGCAGAAAAAATACGCACCATGGAAATACGCGGTGCCGGAAAAATCGCACGGGAGGCGGCAGCTGCCCTTCGGGACCATGCCGAAACCCTGCCCAAATCTGACCAGGATACCTTCGTTCATGAAATGAAGGTTGCAGCAGGTGTTCTTCTTGCAACACGACCTACCGCCGTTTCTCTTCCAAACGCCGTGCAGCTCATTATGCGCGAAGTCCTTGCTTCGAAGACCGAAGAAGAAGCCCGCGAGCGCCTGAGGGAGCGTGCAAACAAATTCATATGGTCGTCGCGTACCGCACTTGAGCGCATCTCTGCGCTCGGAGCGAATCACATTCGCGATGGTGATGTGATTATGACGCACTGCAACTCGAAAGCGGCGCTTGGAAGCATTATCGAGGCAAAACGGCAGGGCAAGGACATTGAAGTCATTGCAACCGAAGTCCGGCCGTGGAATCAGGGCAGATTAACGATTAAGACCTTAAACGACAATAAAATCCCGACTACGTACATAGTTGACTCTTGTGTCAGAACAATGATGAAAGAGGCAGACTTGGTTATTGTTGGTGCTGATGCAATTACGGTAAACGGTGCGGTAGTAAATAAAATCGGCACATCGCAGATTGCACTTGCAGCGCACGAAGCAAGGCGCAATGTAATTGTCGCCGCAGAGACCTTTAAATTCGCACCGCGCACGCTTCTTGGCGAGTTTATCCAGATTGAAGAGCGCCCGGCGACAGAGGTTTTACCTGCAGAAGAGGCCGCAAAGCTGCCGTATGTCAGGGTGCGCAATCCGGTATTTGATGTGACGCCGGCCGAATATATTGACATGATAATAACCGAGGCGGGCGCTCTTCCGCCGCATCTTGCGTACACGATTATGCGCGAATATCTCGGATGGGGTATCGAGGAATTACAGAATCAGCTAACCTTAATGGAGAATGAGTAACATGAATGATGTAACAGCGACCTATTATTTTAAGCCGAAACCGGGTGTAACACCTGAATTTGCCGCGCAGGCAATCTGTGAGGAGCAGACCACCGGCACCTGGACGAAATTATCTACAGTAAATGACCGCACGGCCTATGTACATGCGCTGGACGGGACTGTTGCCGGTCTTGAACCGTCAGGTGACGGCTATATTGCCCGGCTGGTTTATCCGAACGAGATTTTTGAGCCGGGCAATATTCCGCAGTATCTGTCGGTTGTTGCCGGCAATCTTTTCGGGCTTGGCAAACTTGAGGCCGTGCGGCTTGTCGATATGGATATTCCGGCAAATCTTGCCGGCTGCGGTCCGAAATTCGGTATCGGGGGTATCCGGCGCTTTGTCGGAACGGACACTGTGCGCCGTCCGCACGTAGGTACGATTATCAAGCCGAAGGTGGGCTTAAATGTCAAAGATACGGCGGAAGTTGCCTATGCTGCGGCAATGGGGGGACTTGACCTGATTAAAGATGATGAAACGCTCACGAATCAGGCGTTCTGTCCGCTTATGCCGCGGCTTGAGGCGGTAATGCAGGCACTTGACAAGGCTGAGACCCGGACCGGAAAGAAGGTGCTTTATGCGTTAAATATCACGACCGGCGGTGATAAAATCGTGGAACTTGCGCATGCTGCGGTAAAAGCGGGGGCAAATATGCTTATGGTGGATGTTCTGACCGCGGGCTTTTCCGCAATTCAGGCGCTTGCCGAAGATCCGGCGGTTACTGTTCCAATTCATGTGCACCGTACAATGCACGGTGCACTGACGCGTAACCCGCAGCACGGCATTGCTATGCGTCCGATTGCAAAACTGGTGCGGTATTTCGGCGGTGACCAGCTGCACACCGGCACGGTTTCGGGAAAAATGGGCGGCAAAGCGGCTGAAGTTTTAGGCGACAATAAGGCGGTTACGGAGACCTACGCAGGTCTGCGGCCGACATTTCCGGTCGCCTCCGGCGGTCTTCACCCGGGAAAGGTTGCGGCCGAGGTTGCAACGCTGGGCAATGAAATTGTGCTGCAGGCAGGGGGCGGTGTTCACGGTCATCCGGACGGAACAACTGCGGGCGCCATGTCTATGGTTCAGGCGGTTGAAGCGGCTTTTTCCGGTATTCCTGCAAAGGAGTATGCAAAAACGCATGCTGAACTGCGGAAGGCCATTGAGTTATGGGGCGACTCCTGAAAAGGAGAAACCTCCTGTTTTTTTACTTAAAAAAATATCACCTGCTTTTTTTCAGCAGGAAAAACAGTCACTCACTTTTTTCAAAACAAAAAAAATAATAAAAATTTAGAACAATCCGGAAATGTTTCCGTTATTGTCCACATCAATGCTGCATGCAGCAGGTACAAGCGGCAGACCTGGCAGAGTCATAATGTCGCCGGTCTCAACAACTATGAAACCTGCACCATTGCTGATACGGATTACCTTTGCAGTAATCTTGAAGTTCTTTGGTCTTCCTAATTTGTCCGGGTCATCTGAAAGTGAATACTGCGTCTTTGCAACACAAATCGGCAGATTTGCACGGCCGAGTTTTTCAATATCCTTAATGGATGCTTCAGCTGCTGCAGAATACACAACACCATCTGCGCCGTAAATCTCACGGGCCAAGGTCTCAAGTTTTTCTTTAATCGGCTTGTCTAAATCATAGATGCAGTGGAAGTTCGACGGTTTCTCACAGGCTGCAACAACTTTCATTGCAAGTTCGATACCCCCGTCTCCGCCTTTTGCATGAACCTCGGAAAGGGCAAAGTCTGCGCCCTTTGACTTACAGAACTCCTCAAGGAACTTGATTTCCTCATCGGTATCTGCTGCAAACCGGTTGATAGCAACAACAACCGGCACACCGTATTTCTGCAGATTCTCAATGTGCGCCTCAAGGTTTACCGTACCTGCCTTCAGTGCGGCAAGGTTCGGCTTTCCGGTATCCTCTTTCTTTACACCGCCGTTGTACTTAAGTGCACGAATCGTTGCAACAAGTACAATCGTGTTTGGTGTAAGACCTGCCGTGCGGCATTTGATGTCGAGGAACTTTTCTGCACCAAGGTCGGAACCGAAACCTGCTTCTGTGATAACGTAGTCAGCCATCTTCAGACCGAGTTTGGTTGCACGAACCGAGTTGCAACCGTGTGCGATATTTGCAAACGGACCGCCGTGGATAAGACACGGGGTGTTTTCAATCGTCTGCACAAGATTCGGTTTTACCGCATCCTTAAGGAGTGCTGCCATTGCGCCGACTGCTCCGACATCTCTTGCATAAAGGGCTTTTCCGTCTTTGGTGTAGCCGAAAATAATGTTGCCAAGTTTTACCTTGAGGTCGTCAATGTCTTTTGCAAGGCATAAAATTGCCATGATTTCGGATGCGACCGTAATCATGAAATGGTCTTCGCGCGGGACACCGTTGGTCGGACCTCCGAGACCAATAACACAATTTCTCAGTGCACGGTCGTTCATATCCAGACAGCGCTTGAAGATAATCTTACGCTCGTCAATGTTTAACGCATTGCCCTGCTGGATATGATTGTCAATCATTGCGCAAAGCAGGTTGTTTGCAGAGGTGATTGCATGGAAGTCACCGGTAAAGTGCAGGTTGATGTCTTCCATCGGGACAACCTGCGCATATCCTCCGCCAGCAGCACCGCCTTTTACACCGAAAACCGGACCTAAGGACGGCTCACGCAGTGCGATAAGGGCTTTCTTGCCGATTTTTGGCATTGCTTCGCCGAGGCCGACGGTGGTCGTTGTTTTTCCTTCGCCTGCCGGGGTCGGGTTGATTGCAGTTACCAAAATCAGTTTTCCGTCCGGTTTGGATGCAAGGCGCTTTTCGAGCGCATCGGAAAGCTTTGCTTTGTAATTGCCGTAGAGTTCAAGCTCATCGGCTTCAATATCAAGAGATGCGGCAATCTCTGTGATTTTTTTCATCTTCGCCGCCTGGGCGATTTCAATATCTGATAACATACGAATAAGTAGTAATATGGGCGTCTATGTATTTAAGGTCTGTGTCCTGTTCCGGCTGCAGAAATATGGAAATGAAAGAAGTAACAATTCACCGGGAGGACAAAACCCGATATTACGGTAAAAAACATGGTAAAAAAAAAAGATTCTGCTGACCTGTTATACAGTCAGCGGCGAATCCAGGTAAGTACTGTCGACTTTACTTAATGTGAACAGTTTAACGTGCTTCCTAAGCATCTGCAGGAGTTTTCTGCGGAAAGATCAGATGTTACGGCATTATTATTTGATCTTAAGCAGCCGATACTTCCGGTAGAATCAGATGTTACGGCATTATTATCTGAACTTAAGCAGCCGACACTTGCGGACAGTTGAGCCGGTGCGGCATTTATACAGCCGGCACCGATACTTTCAAGTGCACCGATATTTTCAACCGGGTTATTTAAGGATGCTGCATTATCCGCACCCCACGACGACAAAGTTTCTGATGAACCTGCTGCTGCTCCTCCAACGAAGAGAGCGGCTACCAGGGCAATTCCAACTAAAATACGAACAGATTTAGCTTTCATTTTTTACGTATCTCCATTTTTGGTAACAGCCGGCAGTCAATGCATCTGAAACCGAGTATCCCGGATTTTCAGATTCATCAACATGCAGACCGACAGTGTGCCGGTCTGCTCCGGTTGTCCATATTATACTATGATTCTGACTTTTAAATAGTTTCTTACACATAAATGTTGTCAAAACATTTAATTAATATTGCTTAAAACACACTTACTATAAGTAAAGTTACAAAACAAGCCGTTTCAGATAATCCGCAGGCAGAAATCCGAACAGAACAGAGATAAGAAAAAACAACTGAGCGCGCAAAAACTGTCAGCGGTGTGTGATACTATGTCTCACCCCCTCTGATAAAACCTCAGACAGCTTAAACCTTATAACTAAAGACTTAAAAAGCACTGTATACATTATTATAGGAGAGAAAACCTGCCTGAATACTTTTGAGAAAAAAATAAGGAAATGAGTTCAGCGATGCAGACTGATCACTTCGTCGTTCTGCATCGTTAACTGCAGAATTCCGCCTGATACCCTGAGTGGACCAATGGCAAGACTTGAGGCGCCCCTGTCAGTAATTGCATAGTTTCCTTTTCCATCGTATGCCCATTTAAACGGACTGTATCCGGTGCTTGAAATGCCGAGGAAGTGTTCCGGTCCGACAATGGCGCCGGTTCCGTCTTCTTTAAACCGTACCTGGCTCTCCGGCTGGTCTCCGAACCAGTCGCCTGCCGGAGATTCACCTGCTGCAAGAGGAATAAGTCCGCTTATACCCGGGATGATGGATAAGAAGCCGAAGACATTTAATAAGACAAATATCAGAGCGACCGCTGCTATACCGATACAGATGAAGAGAATTATTTTCTTCTTATTTTTTCCAGAAGAACGTTTTTTTTTACTTTCCTGGAAATTCATTATCGAATCGTAGTCGTCTTCTGCACTTTTGCGTGATTTTTCCTTTTTCTGCCGTTTTTCATTGGCAAGGTTCGGTTCGGCAAAGTCTTCGTCCTGTTTTTTTGCCTTTTTTTTCGAAGGGCATTTGTGTTTTGTGCGGCAGTCGCGGCAGACTATTGCACCGCATTTGTGGCACTGAGAAAGCATTGATTTCGGGAACCACTGTTTGCATTCGCTGCACTGCAGTTCATCAGGGTTGTGTGCTGGTTCAGCTGCATTCTCTGTTGCCTCCCCGTCATTTAGGGGAATTTCCGGAGCAACATAGACCGGTTCTGTGCATGGTACCGGTTCCTGACAGAGTGCTTGAGATGAGGTACGGGCAGGTTCTTCTGATGCAGCATAAACCGGTATGGGCGCCGGGCTTTCGGGCGGGCGCACATAAGGTCTTTCTGCCGCCGGAGCGGGTACGGCAGGTACTGAGGAAGTATGCACTCCGGTATCCGATTTTATTCTGCAGTCATGTGTCTTTCTGCATTCGGGACAGAAATACTGCCCGCAAATGCGGCATTTCTTTAATTCCTGTTCCTCAAAATACTGCCCGCATCCATCGCATCTTTTTAACGGCGGAGCGTCAGCGAATAAATCTATATCATCAGGCATGATTGTTACTTATCAGTAATTAGATGAGATGTTATTTATAGATTATCCTTTGAAAAACGATACTCCCGGGCGGACTCGAACCGCCGTCTCCGGCTCCAAAGGCCGGAATGATTGACCACTACACGACGGGAGTGCAGGATTATATTTGTTGCACACCTACATGAAACTACTGAAATACACGCCTGAGTCCTAACTGTTATACCCTTTAAGAGCATATCAGTATAAGATGAATCTGCTGTTTGAACTCTCCGGAGAAAACCAGGCATTAAGCATTGCTGAAATCGGCTGTGCGGGTACTGTTTATGCAACAGAAAACGGTATTGCCCTTGCTGAGGTTTTGTATCCGGAAAAAACAGCACGCCTTGCCGGAACACATGTTGTGTCAAAACTCCTTGGCGAGTGTGACGGAACACGCGCAGCGCTTGAAGAACTGTTGAAAACGCTTCAGATTCAGGCACAAAAAACGTTCTGCGCACGGGTAAATAAGATTCATCCGGCTGTTGTCGATGCTTCAGCAAACGAACTGGAGCGCATGATGGGCAGCCTTATCAAGGGGGAAGTTTCCCTGAAAAATCCGGAATGCATCTACCGCGCGGTATTTACCGGTGGAAAATGCTATCTCGGTGAAGTAATCCAGGTAATAGACCGCGGCGCATATGCAGAGCGGTCGCCGCAAAAACGCGCTTATTTCCATCCGGGTGTAATGATGCCTTTAATGGCGCGTGAAATCATCAATCTCACTCATGTAGAAGAAGGCGAGTCCCTTCTTGACCCGTTCTGCGGAACCGGCGGCATGCTGATGGAATGTTCCATTCTCGGGGTTCATGCAACAGGCAGCGACTTTGACGAGGAAATGCTGCACGGCTGCCGCTTAAATAATCCGGACGGTGTCATTTTACGCGCCGATGCAACAAAGATGCCTTATCCTGATGCATCCTTTGATGCGGTGGCAACAGACCTTCCTTACGGTCAGTCGACTATCATAAGCGCCGAAAGTCTTGATATACTCTATCATGAATCGCTTTCCGAAATCAGGCGTGTATTAAAACCCGGGCGGCGCGCAGTGATTGTAACGCATAAAGACATCCGGGAAATTGCGGGGCGGTATTTTACCATTTCAGGTTACTTCGAGCAAAGAGTGCACAAAAGTCTTACACGGCGCATTCTTGTTCTCTCATAACGGAGTAATAACGTGCTATCATGGATAACTGAGCAGTTTACGAATTATATGCCGGAAAAAGGGGTGGCTGTGCGGGCGCTTCGCCATATGAGGCCTGCCGACCGGAAAAACCTCTTTTCCGAAGACATTATGGAAATGCGGACGGCTGAGGGCTACTGGTTTGAGAGCCTGATTTACGAGCAGCTTATTCGCATTGCGGAAAATACGGACACGATTAAGAAAATCGTGCGGAAAGGTGCCGATGTTCCGGTGAAAAAAGACAGAATGGAACTGGGCAGAAACGAGATTTATTCAGCGGAAAAAGGTGATATTCGTGTCAGGGGAAACGGTCAGGATTTGGCTGAGGTTGACCTGCTGTTGTTTGACAATAATGACCAGGTGGTTTTCTGTGAAATTGTCACCTCTCCTGCAGATTTAAAGGACCTTGAAGCCGAAATAATCTATAAGAAGAAGCTTTTCGGATACATGTTCAAGCAGGAGCATGTGGGTTTCATCCTGTTTGCAAGCGTTGACATCAGAAATACACAGGTTGTGCGGCGGCTTGCAAAAGACCCGGACAATGCGTACATCTGTACACGGTCGTGCGAGGAGATGAAGGGATGTCTCAGGGGTCTTGTTGTCACGGGTATTTCCAAGACGCCGGAGAAAAATCCGAAGCTGGTTTACGCATCGACTCTGCATATTCAGGGCTTTGACTACAAACATCTGCATGATGAAGCGTTAGCGCGGCTGTATTTTGCTATGGACCATGACTTCTCAAATGATGATTTCTTCTCTGACCCGGGGGTGTCCCCCCTTGTTAAAAAGGTTATCTGCGGAGGTTTGTATCCTTCGGCAATCAAGGCCTTGTCGCTTGCGCATCCGCTCAGGATTAAATCCGAGACGCTTGATTTTGATACGATTGTCGAGCGGTACAGCCGTGTGATTCTGGCGATTGATTTCCCTGAGATTGAGCCGGTGATGTATCTGAAGCCAAAGCCGGTGCGGCGTGATGAAAAGGTTACGCGTAAAGAATACATGCGGTCCAAAGAGTATCTGAAACTGGTGCGGGAAAAGACCGGACCGGGTTTTAAGTTCGAGCGGCCGACGCCGTCACGGGTCGGATTCTATCTATGGCTTGAGTCAGTCAAGCCTACGCTTGGTGCGGAGCGGAGCGAGTCGCTTCTTGCGTACTGCGCCAATCCGATTACGCATTATGCGGAGCCGGGGGAAAAGGAGGCTGCTTTGGCGCCGGTGATGAAGAAGGCACCGGGTCGGAATGCAAAGAATAAGAAGCGATATTACAAGAGCCGGCATGCAAAGGTCCCGGGGGACAACGGGCACAGGCACGAGAGGGATTAATTTTTTTATTTATACGGAAAAATATTAAAAAAGTCAGTTATCAGGAAATCCTGCTTTTTTTATTCAAGATATTTTTCAGCAAACTCAGCAAGGAAACGCATTGCCTCATCCTTGTCAGGAGAGCGGAATAACACATATTCCTTGAAGTTTGCGGCAGTATTGCATGCACATACCTGATACATTGTGATTGCGAGTTTGATATATACCGAATCAATATAGTCAAGGTTAATGTATGATTCGTCACTGATTTTGTAAAAGCGCATAATATCTATTGACTGTTTCTTTGTGATATAATTTACTGTTTTGGCAGTGCAATATGATATTATAAAAAAAAACGATAAACTAACGGCTGAATAACAACTTTCTGTGAAAATCCAAGCAAAAATCCGGGCATGAACTGAATTCTCCGGCCGGCACAAATAAGAACCAGTCAAAACAAACGGAAAACAAAAAGAGCCGCTGGAGGGATTTGAACCCCCGGCCTGCTGATTACAAATCAGCCGCTATACCCCTAAGCCACAACGGCAAATTACCTTATTACATACGCACTGTAAACGTTAAAATGTTACGATTAGAAAACAAAAAAACCACTCCGCAACCTGTCTCACCCGCCAAATTTGCAGAGAGCCTGTCCAATCGATAACCCCAGTATTTAAACATATCTCCAAAATTAACTT